>JAQWBH010000306.1 GCA_028707405.1 Parabacteroides sp.
AGCGTACTCACTTAGAGAAGCAGGGGAAGATGGCGCAGGGATGGAAGAAGCATATGCCATACAGACAGAGAACATGATACGAACGGAGCTGGGATATGGTCTTCGAGGAGATGGCGATACAAGGGATGACGTCAATGCGGATGAGTTATATGACGGAGACGGAAGCTACGGATACTTTGGTGATGAATATATAGATGAGAACTGGACTATAGGAATAGTTGAAGGGGACAATCCGGCTACAGGGGATGTGTATGAATTGGACAAGGGAGATTCAACCTGCAAGGGAGATGCTTACTGCCCAACAGACTGTCCGACGGATTGTCCGACAGACTGCGAAGGAGATTCAACCTGTAAGGGAGATGGTTATTGCGGGGATTGCGGAGATGGAGAATGCTACATCGATACAGAATATCCGGTTTGGCTGATGCTGCCATATTGTTCCAGCAGTATTGATACAAAAATGTCATTAGTATATGATGCGACCGATGACTTTGGGGCGGATGAGTTATCGTTCAGTGTACATACAACTAACGGTCAATTAGTAGAATCATTGGAATTAGGATCCAGAGGGGGCACGATACGTGGTCTTACCCCTAGCACCCAATACAGCTTCTATGTAGAAGCTATAGATAAAGCGGGACATGTAACTACTTCTCAAACTTTTAGCGGAACTACAAAGCCCCCGATATGGAACGGATGGATAGAAAGTGAAAGTACAGAAACTAAAATTACGCTTGATTGGACAAACAATGTGAATTTAACAAACACAAACATAGTTGGATTTGATATCTATCAAGGTGGTAGTAAGATAATATCTGTACCTTCCAGTCAAACTTGGTTCACAATAGAAAACCTAACAGCTGATACAGAATATAACTATTATATAGTTGCAAGAGATGCAGAAGGATTAAGAACGAATTCAAGCAATGCTATAGAGTGGACTAAACTAAGTGGGGCAGGTGATACCGTTCCGCAATACGCTGGTAGTTTATCTGATAGTACACCCGAAGGAAACTCAAATGTAGCATTAGTGCAGCAAAAATTGAATGAATTATTATATAGAGGAAGCAATGGCTCCGCACTTGTTGCAGACGGAGACTTTGGTCCAAACACTAAATACGCGGTATCCATTTTTCAGATAGCAAATAATATCCCCGCTACCGGAGTCATAGACTTGGCAACATGGTATAAGCTGTTTGATTCAGATGCTGTGCCTGCATCAGAAGCAACAATTACCAATTGGGGGCAACCAGTTGATACGATAAATGATTTATTGGCTTTAGATGTAGGGGATTTAATAGCAAGAACCCTTTATGGGGAATGTAATCAAGATACTGACAATTATTATGCTGTTGCATGGACAATAGAAAATCGACAAATCGCAGGATATGGTTCGTATTACAATATAATTACAGGACCTTCACAGTTTACAGGATTAACGGGTCATCCGTATGGTAGTATATCACCGAGTTGGCATCCCACTTTAAGCGATAAATGGATGGATTGTGTTGAAGTCGCATTATTAATGGTTAATGGAAGAATCAACGAAATTAGTAATCCAATTGGCACAAGAAAGGATTTTAAGGCATCATATGTATTTGTACCAGGATATTGGAGATATAAAGTAGAAGGGACTCAACAATATGTATTAGAAGATTTCTCTTACGATGGAAATGGTGAAATTATCCCTGGAAGTGGTACATGGAAGCCCATTTATGGTCTAATAACAGAAGGTGATAATACATGGTTTTACTATGGTAATGGTATATGACTATATTATTTTTGATACAGATTAATTTGCCTTACAATATCCATGTAGCACGATTGATTTAGCTTATATTTGGGACAGATAATAATTGCTGTCCCTTTAGATCAAAATATATGGAGGTTTTATGATATGAAAAGAAATCAAAAGTGTAAGATAATTTGTTTCTTAATCTTTACTATAATATTCTTATGTTCTTGTGAAGAATTGAGTAAAAATAATCAGCCTGTTCAACATGAAACAAAAGCAATTGAACAGATTATGAGTACAACTATATCTCCATGTATTTCTGGGCAAGAATTCATTTCTGTTGACAAATATGAAAGTGCAATATTAACTTCCATAAATGATGATATTTGGTACAGGGGTAGATTTTCCCCCTTTAGTGGATTTGTGTCAGAAACACTTGAGTTCGAATTATACAAGGAAACAAGTAGAAAAGAAAATACTTTTTTTGTAATTAAAAAAAAGGCTTACGATGATAGCTTCCCAGTATACGCAATTTGTTTTGCACATTACGCAGACACATTAAATAATGAGCCTTCAGCGTATTTTAAAAGATATACAATAGATCAAATTAATGAAGAATTGATAAAAACGAATTCAGGGTATTTACCAACCGGTATAACTGGCACATTAACTTTTGGAGAAATAACTGAGCCTGTCTATCCGGAAATGACAGAACAAAAGGAGAATTTGCTGAATGATTTTGTTAATAAGTTACCTTATGAATTAAAAAAATTAAATTACCAAGTTGGTAAATATAATTTATACATTAAAAATTTTCGGAAAAACGATTATAGAACATTTGCTGTTCTTGAGGATGCATTAGGGGAAAGCTGGGTTATAAAAATGGATTTGGATTTAGATGTAGAAGAAGATTGGGATGCTTACATCGGTAAAATTGAAAGAATAACAACTTATCGTGAAGATTTGAAATATGCTGCGAGCCAGTACAGGAAAATGGCAATTGTGGCAACTAAAATTAAAGTACAATAGCTAAGATGGGCAGACTTCGGGAAACATCCCCATGCATAAATACATAGACAGATTAGATAAGAAGGCAAGAGTAGTATTCCTAAGCGCAAATAAACTATAAATACAAAATTTGTTCATACGTTTGTCACCCATTTGGGTGACATGACAAGACAGAAAAAGTATGATATTATGACTGACAAATAGTTCCTATTAGCAGGGGGTGTATTGTAATGTCAGGAAGGAATGCAAGACGTTTTCTACTTATTCTCGCAGGCATAATATTACTCATATCAATATCAACGCTGGCAGCAGCTGACAGCATAGAATGGAAGAACAACACGGAAAATGGAGATGTGGATGTACCGGGAGGTATACATGCAGGACCAACCAAGGTTGACTGGTCAAGCAGAAGCTTTAAGGAAGCAGAAAAAGCAGCCGAAGCTTCTAGTAAAAACAACAGCAAAAAGGATAAAGGGAATCCGGGTGATATAGCAATACTTGCAGCTTTAGCAGGGCTATTAGGTATTGCCACATTAGCGGGAAAGAAGTCAAAGAAGGAACTGGAGCAGATGGTACCCAAAGGCAAGGGTGTATGGGTAGCAGAAGGCGACAGGGAAACAGTGCTTTCTATGATAAATGACATGTCGGATAAGGAATATGAAATAGATCATAAAGGGTTCATAAAAGCTATCAAAGGGTCATATAACGAAGACGGATCAAGAACATTCTCCACAGTACTGGATAAATTAATAGCATCGGATGAACTGACAGCGATAGGTATAGACAGCGGTTGGGCATCATACGATGGGAACGGCCTTATAAAGACAGACTTCACAGACAACCAGGCAGGGGTAAAAGTAGGAGACAACGGAACGGACCAGGTGGTAATACTGGGAGAGGATGAGGTTTTAAAGAGTGACGTAGAAGGCAATCCAATATATTCGGGAATGGATATGGTGCTTGCACATGAACTGGTGCATGCACTGAGGGGAGCGTACTCACTTAGAGAAGCAGGGGAAGATGGAGTAGGGATAGAAGAGGCATATGCCATACAGACAGAGAACATGATACGAACAGAGCTGGGATATGGTCTTCGAGGAGATGGCGATACAAGGGATGACGTTAACGCGGATGAGCTGTATGACGGAGACGGAAGCTACGGATACTTTGGTGATGAATACATAGATGAGAACTGGACTATAGGAATAGTTGAAGAGGACAATGCGGCTACAGGTGATGTGTATGAATTCGACAAGGGAGATTCAACCTGCAAGGGAGACAGTTATTGCGGGGATTGCGGAGATGGAGAATGCGTGCCCCTTCCTCCTTCATTGGGCGCACTATATCTTGATGTACCAAACGAGTTGTTTGATGGGGATTATATTTCGATATCAACGAGTTGCGAAAATGCAGATCATATGGCAATATGCGTAACAGATCCTAACGGTGTTGCCCATTGGTCTGAATATAGCGGAGGAGGGAGCCATTCGTGGTCCTATCTGACAACGATGCCCGGAAGCTACCAGATAAAGGCATGTGCAAGAAATACGCCTGGTTCTAGCGACCCAGGTACAGAATACAGTGAAATTGAATATGAAGTAGATGTAATCAATTCAAGTCCGGTTTGGATTAAAAATCCGAGTTACACAGTGACAAATACAACTGCTTATTTGTCTTGGAATACAGCTGTTATCGATAACCAAGGGAAAGAAAATTTACAATTTAAAGTATACAATCAATATGGCAACTTACTTGGATCATTTGGCATAGGGTCTACAGGAGGTACGATTTCCGGCTTGGAATCGGATACACAATACAATCTTTTCGTAAAAGCAATAGATCAAACGGGGAGGGTGGGATGTTCAGATACTATTAGTGTTAAAACACTTCCAGCGGGGACGGGTGATCTAACTGCAGATCAGTTAAGACAGCAAATTGTTGATTTGGCAAATTTATGTATAGGCAATATTCAATATGCGCATTTACCCTCAGTCATACTTACTAATCCTGATGGTACATTAAAATCAGGGCTGCAATTAGATTGCTCATATTTTACATCGTCGTTGTATTATACAATATTTGGAGATAATGGTAACTTAGAAGAATGGTATGAGGATGACAAAATAACTAGGCTACATGGTGGCGGAGCAGATAGGCAAAGTCAGATGGGTACCGAGGTGCAAAATTTAAAAAGTGCAGATGGTTCAATCAATTTAAATACCTTAAAACTTGGTGATCTTTTATTTTTTGATTATGGGACAGAAGGTATAGATTATGATACTGACCCAGTTGGAGCCGATCGAAAAGGCATATATGAGCATGTTGCAGTATATATTGGTAACGGGAAATATATTGATACAGCAACAAGTGGCTGCTATATTAACAGTGGAATATCTAGCGCACAAGATAAAACATTAAACGAGTTTAGGTGGACAGTACCTGTTGTTGAAGATGTTCATGATATGATATTAACTGCAAGAAGAATCATACAAGATGACGGCTCACTTTTTATAGTATAAGGAGAATATGAATTATGAGCAGTAAAAATAAAAAAGTAATAGTGACGTTTTTGTTTGTAGTTGCTTTTTCTGTTGGTTGTATGCACGATGATAAAACAAACTATAATAACGAGATTATGCCCACATCAACAATAGATTTTAAAGATACTACTTCATTATTAACACATGAGACTACTTTGTTAAATGAAGACGGGGATATAGAATATAAATCGTATACATGGCAGGAGCTTGATAAACTGATTACTGAAAGGATTAATTTGTTAGATCCGTTGGCAAGAGAGTATATATATTGGATGCATGAATTAAATAAAGAATATACGCCAAAAAACTTAATTATGGCAGTTAAGTATAAAAATATTGGCGGGGCACATTTTTTTAATAAAGAGGAGATAGCAGGCAATGGGCATACCGATTGGAACAAAATAACTCCAAATGCGATCCAGTATATGAGGGGAAAGACTTTTATTCCCATAGTATCAGAGATGACAGGAGATTATATTTTGTTAACTGCAATTTTGCAACCGATTAGAGATGAATGCAGCGATTATTATGGTTTAATGAATGAAATCAGGGATACAGACGATGAGATCGAATTTTTAAAACGACTGAGTGACTTAGGTTACTATG
>JAQWBH010000307.1 GCA_028707405.1 Parabacteroides sp.
GGGACGGATTCTATCCGCCTGTGACATATCCTGGCATTGTATCCGCTTCTGCCTTTCAGCAGGCTATTATACAGGGTCTTGAGCAACATGGGTACGATTTGTCAATTATTACGGATTCCGATATGCAATCTGGAATCCGAGAAGAATGGAGCCACAACGATCTATCCGCGGATGTGAAAATTGCTGGTATCGGCAACAAGCTTTTACGCATACCAGCTAAAACGATTTATCTCAACAGAGAGTTGATTAAAAAGGATTATTTTATCGGATGTAAGGCGGTATTGGCTTACGAAATGCATTTACCCTATCTTTTTACGATGAGAAAATTGAAGAAGAAAAATCCACAAATTAAAACCGTCTTAATATGTCCGGATCTACCAATGTTTATGGATATTGACGCGAGAAAATTCTCGCTAAAAAAACTGCTGACATACCTGGATAACTTTATAACCATCAGACTGCTTAAATATGTGGATGGGTATATTCTGTTTACTAGACAGATGGCGGACTATCTGAATGTTCAGGATCGTTCTTACGCGGTTATTGAGGGAGTCTTCGATGAAAAAGCCTTTGACTTCAGTTGGGTTGACACCAGCTATACTCCGAGATATATACTTCACGCCGGCTCTTTACATAAAAATATGGGGATAGAACAGCTCATCGAGGCGTTCCACTTGATTGAGGATAAAGAAATTGAGCTCTGGTTTTTCGGCTCCGGAGAAATGGATAATTATATACATAAAGCTGCAGAGAACTGCCCACGGATAAAGCACAAGGGCTTTGTATCACCCAAAGAATTATTTATGTATGAAAAAGCGGCTACAATGCTCGTTAATGTCAGAAGCACTCTTGATGAATATACGAAATATAGCTTTCCATCGAAAACCTTTGAGTTTCTCGCCTCAGCCGTGCCTTTACTCTCAACCTTCACCAGCGGTATGCCCACAGAATATAAGCCGTACATTTATACGATTGCAGATAATTGTCCTGAGAATATAAAGACTGGCATCGAAGGTATTTTGAAAATGCCGGAGAAGGAGCGGTCAACATTTGGAGTAAAAGCACGACATTTTGTAATGAATGAGAAGAACCCTATGAAACAGAGTTCTATCCTTGACGAATTGATCGAAACACTATGCGGTATGGAGAATTAAAGCATGAAAGTCTTGCATTACTATACAACCTCCATTAACTCCGGAGGACCGATGACTTACATCAATACAATTATCCACTCAAGCCTTAATCAGACATATGATTTTGGTGTATGCTTTCAGGAAAAAACCGTAAAGAAACTTCGCATATCCGATATACGAAGAATTGTACGGGAAATCCGAGCGTTTCATCCAGATATTCTTCATGTACACGGGCTACAGAGCGAGGGTATCATCGGTCTTATCCTCGGTAGAATAGCGAAGGTGCCGTGTATACTGATGACAGTTCATGGCATGAACCACGAGGCTACCGAAGTATCTTCGGTAAAGCAGTGGATATTCCGAACAATTATTGAGCCATTTACGTTGAAAAAATCCGACTATGTATACTGTGTATCAAAAAATGCCGAAAAGAAAGATATTATAGTTAAAAACGCAAAACGGCTTTTACCCTGTATACAGAATGCGGTTATTTATAAACAGGGCGATCCGGTTGAACGCAAAACTTTGGGTATACCAGAGGATGCAATTGTCGTTGTTGTCGTAGGACGCGTATCAAAGGACAAGGGTATGCTCACGCTTGAACAAATTATAGATAATAGTGCCGAACGATATTATTTCGTTATTGTAGGAGAGGGCGATTATTCACCCGTCATGAAAACTAGCTATAACGGCAATCAAAGAGTGATTTTTACGGGTTTTACGGAAAATCCTTATGGATATATGAACATTTCGGATATATACCTTTGCGTATCGTTGCATGAAAATATGTCTATTGCCTTACTGGAAGCTTGCCAACATTGTCTCCCCGCTATAGTTACCGATGTGGGCGACAATGCGGATGTTATCCGAGATGGAATAAACGGCTATGTATTTAATGTGGGAGATGCCAAAGCTGCTTTACGATGCCTCAATACGCTGTCGTCAGATAAAAAAATGATGACTCGAATGGGACAGGAAGCGCGGAAAATTGTAAACAGTGAGTACAGTATTAACGAAATGCTGAGTAAAATAGATAAGATATATCAAGAGGTGAATAAGAGTGCTACCCATTCGATTAAGCGTAATTATTCCAGCATATAACGCAGAAAAAACCATAAGCCATTGTGTGGAAAGCGTTTTGAAGGCTGCTGCGCAGAATGACGAGGTAATTGTGATTGACGACGGTTCTTCGGATGATACGATCGATATCTTGAAAAAAATCTCAGATAGCCGACTGGTTGTTATTTCTCAAAATAATTCCGGTGTTTCCGCAGCAAGAAATCATGGATTGCAACTCATGCGCGGTGAATATGTTGCTTTTGTTGATGCAGATGATTATATTAACCACACTTTGTTTGATGATCTGTTCTGTAAGATGGACGGTAATACGGATATCGTTATTTCTGGCTACAGCATGATTAGCAAAGAAGGAAACATCGTATACTCCAATGTGGACAGGCTGTCGGGATTTGCAGGTACAATAACTCCCAGAGAAATCGCATTGAAGTACTTTCAGCTTTTCTCTGCTAGTGCTATAAATACTTGTTGGGGAAAACTCTTTCGAAAAACGGTTATCGGTACGGAGGGCTTTAACACGGTACTCCGTATAGGCGAGGACGCCAGCTTCAATCTGATGGCTTATAAACGTTCACGAAATATTATGATTGAACCAGTGGGCGGATATTTTTATTGTCAGAGCGACACCCAAAGTACCAGAAAGAGAATCCCCGCCCTTTCAGATATACTGGTTACACATTTTTCTGATATTGATTCATTCCTACGATTCTATGATGCATACGGTACACTTACTGTCAGGGAAGGAATGGGGTTCTGTTGGGGCAATACAGTACTGGATTATGCATTAGATTACTGTACTGACATAAAATTCAAAGCCACGCTACATACTTTTTATGATTGTCCATGGAGCCAGTATATTATACAAGCTGAAAAAGACTTTCCGGCTTTCAAAAGAGCACTTATCAGAATGTTTTGTTCCAAACAGTTTTTTCCCCTACAGGTTTCAACTCATGCGGCCATGTGGGTGAAAAATCTGAGGAATATTACCAGAAAGGAAAAAACACTTTGCTAATATTAGTCACGACATTAACATTGATTTTTCCCGTGTTCGGAATTGTCTTTATCGGTTTAGGGGTAAAGTATGATAAAAAGCGTTGGATACTTTATGCTTTTCTTTTGGCCTTTGTCTTAGGCATCATTGGCTTTAGTTTTACGCCGTATCAAGGACAAAATACCGATCTGGTGCGACATTTCGACAGAATGATATTAGCCAGCAACCACGGGATGGAATATTCTGAGATTTTCGAAAATCTTCCGTTTTTTTATTGGATATTAAAACTTTTCTCCTACTGTAGTAATCCGCATTGTCTACCTTTTTTCAGTACCTTCGTCGAGTATGCCATTCTATTCTTTGTTATTCTCAAGACAAACGCTCATGTTGAAGAAGATAAAAGGTTTACTTGGTCTGGCATTATTGCTATCATATGTTTGACATCGTTTCTCGGCTATTGTAGTGGCATATTTCAATATCTGACTTTCACATTGTTCGTTCTTTTGGTTTATCTGGATGTCAACGCCCAGTCAAAGCTGCAGCGCTGGTTAGTTATATTAGGCTACGCTATGCTGATGCTGCTTCATTCCAGCGGTGTAATACTTTTTATATTACGGCTTTTGTTCTTTTTTATTAATAGCCGTAAGGGCAGAATCAACACACCATTAGTGATATTGTTGATGTGTTGGAGTACTCTCACCACCGTAATTATAAAAATTTTAAGCTCGTTTACAAATTTGTTCGGTGTCAGCTATTTTATTAAAACAGTAGAACAATATATGGAAAATGGGTCCAGCGTATATCGAATTCAAACATTTCTGCGAACCATTGCGCTGATAGTCTGTATTTATATCATACTGCAAGTAAAGAAGTACATTAATGTAAAACAAATCGACGGCAAATGGACAATGTATAGCAATTTTGCTCTTATCGTAGCCTTATTCACAATCGGCTCCTTCTTTCAAAGTGATTTGTATACACGTTTTACCATGCTGGTCATGATGTTGACAGCACCATTATTAGGGATGTTTAATCGCTCGCTGAAAGGGAAAACGTCCTCCTTAATTTTGCTTTGCGAATATATGTTCTTTGGAGTTAATTTATTATACTATACCTTGACCGCTTACAGACTGTTTATGTATAACGATTTGTTGTTTACTAATATTTTTACTATATTGAAAGGTATTTTCTTATGAAAGTGGGTATTATCACCTTCCATAAAACGAAGAATTACGGTGCCTGTCTACAGGCACTGGCACTACAAGTCACATTGGAAAAACTGGGAGCGGAAGTATCCATTGTTGATTATATGCCTGAAATCATACAACAGACATATACCAACTTCAGCCTTAAGAAGTATCACAGGGTGCTTAAAAAAAGCCCGGTAAAGGCTTTACGCATATTGGCATCGGATGTTATCTACTGCGTTCCGAACCATAAGCTCAACAAGGCGTTTCAGCTCTTTTATCAAAAATATTATAAGTTATCACCTCGGCGGTACAGGACATACACAGAGCTTCAATCCAATCCGCCCACACTTGACTGTTGCTTTACCGGCAGCGATCAAGTCTGGAATTGTGATATTACTAATGGTTACGACCCTGCCTTTTTTCTTGAATTTGGGCAGCCCTCAATGATTCGAGCATCCTATGCAGCCAGTATGGGCAGAGAAAAACTTTCGGATAGTGAAAAGATCGATTTTACAAAACATCTGTCTGGGCTTGAACATATATCGCTGAGAGAAAGTGCGGCTGCCACGGTTGTTTCAGCAATTTCGAATGTGAAAGCCTGTGTCTCCTGTGACCCCACGTTACTTCTTTCGGCAGAGGAATGGCGCAACCTGTTTGGGCTGAACGACAAACCAAAGGAAAAATATATTTTTGTTTACAAATTGTATCAAAATCCCGAACTGGACAAAGTTGTCAAGCTCTTGGCAAAAAAAACAGGTTATAAAATCGTGTCCATTGGCAACAGAGCCGTTTACGATAATGAGGTCGTCATTAAAGACGCCGACCCAGCGAAATTTGTGGCGCTCGTTTCGGGTGCTGAGTTTATCGTAACAAACTCCTTTCACGGAACCGCTTTTTCTGTAAACTTTAACAAGCCTTTTTACTGCGTTTTAGGAGAAAGTAGAAATTCTAGAATGTTAGGTTTTCTGGAAAAAATACAAATGGAGATAAGGGCAAAAAAGCAGTTTTCTAATGAGGAAATTGAAGCTGTTACTGTCGACTATACAGCAGCACAACAGTGCCTAGAGCAAATGAGAGAAGAAAGTAAAAAGTATATTTGTAAGTGTGTTGAGGTAAAGCAGCATGATTAACATTAAAAATTTATCGGAATGTTGTGGATGCTCCGTTTGTGCTGATATCTGCGGTAAAAACGCGATTACCATGACTGCAAATGATGAGGGCTTTTTATACCCTGTAGTAGATAAAAAGCTATGTGTAGACTGCGGAATGTGCGATAAAGTGTGCCCTATGAAAAACAGTGATGAGTTTGAAAGTAAGAGCCGTGATGATGCTTATGTGGCACAACTTAGAAATAAAGAAGATTTGTTAAATAGCCAATCTGGCGGCGCAGCCTATGCCCTTTCCAAAGCAGTTATTGAAGCGGGTGGTGTCGTTTATGGTTGCGGTTATAAGGGTCATGTAATAGCAACGCATTACTCTGCCGAAACACTGGAG
>JAQWBH010000308.1 GCA_028707405.1 Parabacteroides sp.
AGAAAATGACGTTTTCCATGCGAAAAACTCAATTGTTTATTCAAGTTTTTTTCTTCATGTTGTTGTTTAATGGTTTCTCGTTACGGGCAGCTGTTAATACCAATGACATTACCAATGAAAAGTCTAGTGTAACCCAACAAAACCGGACTGTAAAAGGTAAGGTCGTTGATGAAAAAGGAATCCCTTTACCTGGGGTTACAATCACTGTTTTAGGCTCCTCACGAGGTGTAATTACAGATAATGATGGTAATTACGCAATTGATGTAAAACAAACGGATGTGTTGGAGTTTTCATTTGTTGGCTTGGAGTCTCATATAGTTAAGGTTGAGAATAATACTGTTTTGGATGTGGTATTGATTGAGAAAGTAGATGAGTTGGATGAAGTGACTGTAGTTGCTTTTTCTAAGCAAAAGAAAGAAAGCGTTTTGTCTTCCATCACTACCGTAAACCCAAAAGAGCTAAAGGTTCCATCAAGTAATCTTACAACTGCTTTAGCTGGAAGGGTATCTGGACTCATTTCATATCAACGCAGTGGTGAACCCGGCCAAGATAATGCTGATTTTTTCATTAGAGGGGTGACTACTTTTGGGTATGCTGCTTCACCTCTAATCCTAATTGATGGAGTCGAAATGTCCTCCTATGATTTATCTCGTCTTCAAGTGGATGACATTGCAAGTTTTTCAATCATGAAAGATGCTACAGCTACTGCTTTATACGGTGCCAGAGGTGCAAACGGAGTAATATTAGTTTCCACCAAAGAAGGAAAAGAAGGAAAAACACAAGTAGCTATTAGATATGAAACATCAGTTTCCTCGCCTACAAAAATGGTTGAATTAGCTGATCCCATAACTTACATGAAGTTACATAACGAAGCGGTACTTACAAGAGATCCTTTGGGGATACAACCTTACTCACAAGAGAAAATCGACAAAACCACATCTAATGTAAATCCATTGGTTTATCCTTCTGTAAATTGGTATAACACATTATTCAAAGACAACGCAATCAATCACAGAGTTAATCTAAACGTAAGTGGAGGTGGAAAAATTGCTCGCTACTATATTGCTGCAACTTTCAACCAAGATAATGGGATATTAAACGTCGATAAAAGAAATAATTTTAACAGCAATATCGATCTGAAACGTTATCTTATTCATTCAAATATAAACATAAATATCACCCCTACAACCGAAGCCATTGTTAGGTTACATTCAACTTTAGATGATTACAAAGGACCTATTGATGGTGGTTCTCAACTTTTTAACAAAGTGATGCGTACAAGTCCTGTTCTGTATCCTCCTTTTTATACGCCTGATGAAGGACATAAATTTTCCAAACATATTCTATTCGGAAATTTTGGGACAGGGAATTACATTAATCCTTACGCAGATATGGTGAAAGGATACAAAGAATATACAACCTCAACTATGCAGGCAATGTTTGAATTGAAACAAGATTTAGGGTTCTTGCTTGAGGGGCTTAAAATCAGAGGACTACATAGTGAGAACAGGTATTCCTATAACGATGTAACGCGTAGCTATAATCCGTTTTATTATTCAGTTTCTAATTACGATAAATATTCCGATACCTACATGCTAGAAGGGCTCAATGTTGCAACTGGAACTGAATATTTAGACTACAGTGAAGGTCAAAAAAATATTGAAACAACTGTATACACTGAAGTTGCGATAAATTATGATGGAGTGTTCGATGAAAAACATGAGGTAAGCGGTTTGCTGGTTGGGACCAGAAGAGAGAAAAAAACAGTAAATGCAGGAACACTTCAACTATCATTACCGTACAGAAATCTGGGGTTATCCGGAAGAGCCACATATTCATACGATAAACGTTATTTCATTGAAGCTAACTTTGGATATAACGGATCAGAACGTTTTTCAAAGCAACAGAGGTTTGGTTTCTTTCCATCAATTGGAACAGGCTGGATTATTTCTAATGAGGCTTTTTATGGAGAATCATTAAAGAATGTGATGCCGAAATTAAAACTAAAGGCCACACATGGTTTAGTAGGTAATGACAATATCGGCGGGCCCAGTAATCGCTTCTTTTTTTTATCGGAAGTTGATATGAACTCTTCGTTTTCTTACGTATTTGGTTCAGAGTTTAGTTATACCAAGCCTTCTGTTGCTGTAACAAGATATGAAAATCCGGATGTCACGTGGGAAGTTTCAAGAAAAACTAATGTTGGATTTGAAGTAAATTTGTTTAATTCTGTTGACATTATCGCAGATTTTTTCCGTGAATATAGAAGCAGAATTTTGTTAACAAGATCATATATTCCCAGAACCATGGGTTTATGGGCTACTCCCCTGGCAAACCTAGGTGAAGCAGAAGGCAAAGGGTTAGATTTTTCCGTTGATTACAGCAAGATATTTAATAAAGACTGGTGGGTCAGCGGTCGTGTTAATTTTACATATGCAACAAGTAAGTATAAAAAATATGAAGAACCGAACTACTCATCTACACCATGGCTTTCTAGAGTTAATCAGAAAATTGGGCAGCAATGGGGATATGTGGCTGAAAGATTATTTGTTGATGAAAACGAAGTCTTAAATTCTCCTGATCAAGGATCCAACGTAATGGCAGGTGACATCAAGTACAGAGACATCAATGGTGATGGGAAAATATCAACCTTAGATATTGTACCTATAGGTTACCCCACAATGCCTGAGATTGTATATGGCTTTGGCGTTTCTGCGGGCTACAAAAACTTGGATTTTTCTTGTTTTTTTCAGGGAGTAGGTAGAGAATCCTTTTGGATTGATAATTACACGACCGCTCCTTTTATCGACACTGACGGCAATTCATCAGTAATATCGCAAAATGCTCTGCTAAAAGTATATGCCGATAATCATTGGTCAGAATACAATCGTAATTTATATGCTTTGTGGCCACGATTATCAGATGAGCCCATTTCAAACAATAATTTACGTAGTACTTGGTTTATGCGTGACGGTGCATTTATTCGACTAAAATCCTTAGAGCTTGGTTACACAGTGCCAAAAGAACTAACATCAAAAATTAACTTATCGACATTGCGTTTTTATGCAAATGGGACTAATTTGTTGACATTTAGCAAATTTAAACTTTGGGATCCAGAAATGGCTGGGAATGGTCTTGGTTATCCAATACAAAAAGTATTGAATTTAGGTTTTCAAATAACTCTTTAACAGTAATATATTATGAGAAAATATTTAAGTATTATTTTTATTTTATTCATTGTTTACGCATGTGATGATTTCATGGATGTTGTTCCAGATAATATTGCAACTCTCGACAACGCGTTTAGTGATAAAGAGAGAGCAGAGAAATATCTTTTTAGATGTTATGCGTACATTCCACCATTTGGAACTTCCACAGAGCCTGGTCTAGTGAGTGGCGACGAGAACTGGTATCACAGGGATCCCAATAATTATGCACAGCCCGGTTGGGATTTAATGAGACATGGAAATAATGTAAGTACGCCCATTTTTGATTATTGGGGAGGAAGGTATCAAGCACTCAGGGATTGTAATATTTTTCTTGAAAATATTGATAAAGTTTTAGATTTGGACGATTACGAAAAAAAAAGATGGATTGCCGAAGTGAAATTTCTCAAAGCTTTTCAACATTTTTACCTGCTTCAAATGTATGGACCAATCTCAATAGTTCGAGAAAGCTTACCGGTGTATGCCTCAAGTGAGGAGGTTGCTGTTTTCCGGGATCCGGTTGACGATGTTGTGGATTATATTGTTCAATTAATTGATGAAGCTGTTCCATATTTGCCTTTACAAATAGATAATGATGTCAGTGAAATGGGAAGGATAACACAACCCATAGCATTAGCAATAAAAGCCAAAGTGCTTGTAACAGCAGCAAGTCCTTTATTTAATGGTAACAAAAATTATTCTCAATTGATTGATAAGAGGGGTATACAGTTATTCAATCAGACCTATGATCCTCAAAAATGGGTCAAAGCTGCTGAAGCCTGCAAGAATGCAATTGACACATGCCACCTAGCAGGACATGAACTGTATTATTTTTCAAATCCGTCGCTTAATCTTACCGATTCAGCTGCAATGGTTATTCAACCTAGTCAGATAATTACGGATAAATGGAATACTGAACATTTATGGGGCAAATCGATTGGAAACTATTATCATTATTATGAGATTCAAAGGGCTACGCTTCCCCGGCTTCACCCCGATCACTCTACCCTTCAATATCCATTCTTCGGACCTACACTAAAAATGGCTGAGATGTTCTACTCGTCTAATGGTGTTCCTATAAACGAAGATTTAACCTATGATTATTCAGGCAGGTACAGTTTAACTACAGTTACCAACGAAAATCGTTTTTATTTACAACCGGGACATGTTACGGCAAAACTTCATGTAGACCGTGAACCACGTTTTTATGGAAGTTTGGCAGTAGATGGAGGATGGCTATTTGGGTTAGGCCGCACAAAAGAAAGTGAACAATGGCCTTTAAAGTTCTTACTAGGGCAGATGGAAGGAGGAAGAATAGGAACTGAAAGGTACACCATTACGGGTTTTTATATTAAAAAACTATCACATTACATGACAACAACCGTTGGGACATCATCCTGGGTATATAGGCGCTATGACTGGCCAATCATACGTTTAGCAGATCTATATTTATTATATGCAGAGGCATTAAATGAGTCATTAGATGCGCCTAACGAAATGGTTTATGAATATATTGATAAAGTACGACAAAGAGCTGGATTAAACGGTGTAGCTGAATCATGGAGTACATACTCTTCGTTCCCGGAAAAATATAAAACTAAAGAGGGGATGCGTGAAATTATTCAACAAGAAAGAAGCATAGAGTTAATGTTTGAAGGTCATCGGTTTTGGGACATTCGTCGATGGGGGTTAGCGGTGGAAACATTTTCTCAACCAATTCAGGGATGGAATATTGAAGGAGAAAAACCGGGTGATTTCTATCAGAAAGTAACTATCGATAATATAAAATATTCGATAAGAGATGTATTATGGCCTTTAAAAGAATCAGATTTATTAGTAAATCCAAATTTAGTCCAGAATCCTGGCTGGTAATTATCAAAAAAAATTAAAATATGAAAAAAACATTTACCTATATTTTACTCTTTATTTTGATTGTTTTTAGTTCATGTAAAGAAGAACTGATAGGACAATATCCTATAGAAAATATTCCTCCCCAAAAAGTAACCAATACTGCTGTGAAGAATATTGAAGGAGGTGCATTAATTACATACAACATTTCTGATGAAGATGATGTTTTGTACGTTAAAGCTAATTATAAACTAGACGACGGAACCCCAATGGAGATCAAATCGTCTATTTACTCAAATCAACTTGAAATTGTAGGCATTGGAAAGTCAAGAGAAATGCCGGTTACTTTGACAGTAGTGGACAGAAGTCAAAATGAATCTGCGCCCATTACGGTCATGATCCATCCCTTGGATGCTCCTATTTATTCTATACTCCAAACCTTATTAATTCAAAATGATTTTGGGGGAATACAATTGAGATGGGAAAATCCAACAAAGACACCAATTGTAATTGATGTTTTTTCTCCCACTGAAGATGAAATGAGAGAAGTAGATAGGTTTTACTCTGAATCCAGTATTGGAAAAGCCAATGTGAGGGGTCAAGAACCTGTAGAAACTATCTATTCAATTGCAATTCGAGATAGATGGGGAAACAGGACGGATACAATCTCCGGCACTTTCTTGCCTATTTTCGAGACTGAACTGGATAAATCAAGGTTCAGAAGATGGAATCCTCCAGGAATTCCATATAACGCTTATACATCATCAAACTGGTATATAGAAAATTTTTGGAACAATAACATTAAA
>JAQWBH010000309.1 GCA_028707405.1 Parabacteroides sp.
CTTGACGGAGTGAGTGAAGTGCAGTTGGGATCGACCCATGGCTATGGGCGTGTTGAATATGCGTACTACCTGATGGCTTTGGATTGCGGAATAGAAATGATGCCCTGCCGGTTACTGGAAGAGAACGGACGCGCCCATTTTATGACCCGGCGCTTTGACAGAGAAGGGAGCGATACAAAACATCACACACAGACTTTTTGTGCCTTGAAACATTTTGATTATAACCGGGTAAACAGTTACAGTTACGAGCAACTGTTTCAGACCATGCGAGAGTTGAAGCTGACATATGCCGAAGCCGAACAGATGTTCCGCCGTATGGTGTTCAATGTGATAGCCCGCAACTGTGATGACCATAGCAAGAACTTCTCATTTATACTCAAGCAGGGCTACGCGTGGAGATTGGCTCCGGCATACGACCTCTGTCACGCTTATCGTCCCGGAAGCGAATGGGTAAGCCGCCACGCATTAAGCATTAACGGGAAGCGGGAAAACATTACGCGAGAAGATCTGATCGTGATAGGACGTTCCATCCGCAATAAAAAGGCGGAAGAAATAATTGATCAGATTAACGATACGGTGCACAACTGGAATTCTTATGCCGACAAGGCAGGTGTGGATAAAGACATAAAAGAATCAATCGGTATGACGTTCCCCCTTTTGTAAAAGAGGATCATTTCATATTCACCGGAGACGCAATTACAAATGAATCTGCGCCATAGGCAATCGTTCTTAAAAACGCCAACAAAGAAACCTTTGTTATGCGTTCGTGAAATTCCATTAGGGTATTTCAATCTTATATTTACAAGTCTTATCTCCTTTTCTAATAGAGGCAATAACTTGAGCTTTGACGGGCACTCCCGTGACTACTGAAAACATTTTCTCAGCAAATCCTTCCGAACAATAACAGATAGCACGCGTGTTCAATCCTTTTTTATGTTCCAGGATCGGACAAACACAATGATCTTTGTTTTCGTCTGCGATTAATACTTTTGTCGTCTTATTATAATCAATCTTCCATCCCCAGGCGCTTTCAAGATACTTATTAAACTTATCCAAATCTCCAATGTAATCTGAAAGTAAGGCATCCATATTCAGATTATTGTAATGAATTATAGACGACTTCTTGATAATATCTCTTAAGACATCTTCTTCCACATCACTATTCAAGTTCGAAAGCAAATTAGATAACCAATCCTGAGAAAGTTGTTTATTCTTATCCGGATTTTGAGACGCACCATCATTGGCAAAGCTTGAAATAGTACTACATCCACAAAAACAAATCCCTGTGAAACAAGCCTTTTTAAAGAAATCCTTTCTATCCATGTCTTTCAATATTAGTTATTCATGTTATTAGCATCACAAATATATCATTTATTTAATTAGCAGTAAAATCAACGACTATACCAAGGCTTAACAGAGAAAATGTTTATTTTCTTAGAGTCTTATTACCTCCATTAATGGAACTTTATATACATGATTGCCTCAGTATTAAATTCGTCAGTAAGATGTTTTTCAAAAAATATCTTTCGGATTAATCTTAAGAAAATCTTTATAAGGAATTCCGCCTGTACCAACAAGCAGCACCTTATCGGGATGAAATTTCTCGTTAAAGATTCCCATTCCTTCATTATCTGCACTCGCGCCGCTTTTTACTTCCAAGCCTATTGTTTTATCTCCCTTTTCGAGGATGAAATCAACTTCATGATTACCTTCTCGCCAGTAATAGAGATTATACCTCTCGGAAACGACATGATTAAGTAAATGGGCGCCTACAGATGACTCTACCAGCCGTCCCCACAACTTGGAATTCACGATGGCGGTCGAATAGGTTTCGTCATCTTGTGATGTTAGTAATGCGTTATTGTATACCTGGAACTTCGGACTGGATGACCGTTGGCGAATTACACTACCTGCATATTTTTCAAGTCCGCCTAACAAACCGCAATCGGACAGCAATTTGAGATAGTTCGCTAATGTAGTAGTATTACCTGCATCTTGAAGTTGTCCTATGATTTTTGTATAAGAAAGTATCTGGCCGGAATACAGGCAACCTAATTCAAATAACCGTTTCAGCAAGGCGGGCTTATCAACCCGTGTCAACATTAAAATATCTTTGGAAATGCTGGTTTCTATCAATGAGTCTTTAATATAATTCTTCCAGCGTTCTTCATCATTAATCAAAGTCGCGGAACCAGGATATCCTCCGAAATAAATGTACTGCTCGATTGACCAGCCAAAGGCAGCCTCCATTTCAGCAAACGACCAGTGGCCAAGATAGAATGTCTCAAAACGACCTGCTAACGACTCGGTCAATCCTTTTTGAATAAGAAGGCGGGAAGAGCCCAATAGTATAACCTTGATATTCAATTTTTCGCGAGTATCCTTATCCCATTGTTGTTTGACAACCTCACTCCAGTTATCAATTTTTTGTATCTCATCGATCACAAGAAGATATTCCGAAGCACCGGAAGCTTTCATTTTCAATCTGGCTGTCTCCCAAGCCTGCATTAGCCATGCAGAATTAGTAGCAGCAATGGCGTCTGCTGATTCGTTTATATAGGGTACAGATAGTTGAGATAATAATTGGTTTACCATCGTAGTTTTACCTACCTGGCGAGGGCCGAGAATTACTTGGATGAACTTTCTCGGTTCTTCTATTCTTGATTTAACTTGCTTTAAATAAGATCGTTCGTACATATCTAATAAATTTACTCAAGATAAGATTCAAATTTACTCAAAATTCTTGGATAACCAAAATGAATAGGATATTTCTATCAATTACATAAAAACAAATAACAATATGGACTTCATAATTATGCATGTAGTTATGTTGCCAAATCTCTGACCGAGATTCCATTTTTGTGTCCTGTTAGGACTTTTTCTTTAAATGACTTAATTTGTTTACTTTATTTGATGGCTTGCACGTTATTTGTATCTTGATCTTTTACCATGTAAGTACTTCTCCTGTTGAAGTTTTAATGCTTTTATCTCCGTTATATATGGCAAAGCATTGCTCGGGTGTGGCATCTGATAGTTTTGCCCATTTGGAGATTCCTTTGAAGAAATCCGGAGAATAAGTCGCTCCTGATTTTATTTCGTAGGCATGGGGTTTCCCGTCTACGTATAGCAGAAGATCTACCTCATTGCCTGTGCTGTCTCTCCAAAAGGTTATGTCCGGATTCATTCCTTTATTATAGGCTTCCTTGACAAATTCGTTAATCACAAGATTCTCGAAAAGACCGCCGCGAAGAAAATGAGTCGCTATTTGATCTGCGCTTTTAATATCTAGCAGAGAGCATGCCAATCCCGTATCGTAGAAGTAGAGTTTAGGCGATTTCACCAATCGCTTAGCATAGTTGTTATAGTCGGGTTTAAGCAGATAGCAAACGTAACTCGCCTCTAAGACCGAAAGCCATACCGATGCTGTCGAAACGGCTACACCGCATTCATTGGCCAGCGACGAGATGTTAAGCAGTTGCCCGATTCTTCCGGCACAGAGCTTAATGAATTTTATAAATTTGCTTAAATCGCCGATGTTTTTCATCAACCTTAAATCCCGTTCCACATAGGTCTGAATGTAGAACGGATAGTAGTCGGTCGGTGCAATATCTTTGTCATATAACCGGGGATAGGCGCCATTGAATATTTCTTCATCAACGGTCTTAGGCCGTATTCCACCTTCTTCCATTTCATGATGAGAAAAAGGCAATAGCTTTAAAAGGGCTGTTCTGCCTGCCAGTGACTGATTGATATTTTCCATCAGGAGGAAATTGTGAGACCCTGCGAGCAGATACATCCCTTCGCGGTTCTCTTTATCGGTGTGCGTTTGAATGTAGGAGAAGAGTGCCGGTACCCGTTGCACTTCATCAATAATTGTTTGGTCAGAATAGGTGGCCAGAAAACCTCTTGGATCATCTGTGGCAAAGAGTCTCATGTCCGGGTCTTCCAGGGATACGTACTTGTAGTCGGGGAAGGAGTGCCTGAGCAAAGTCGATTTTCCCGATTGTCTTGGACCTGTAACGGTTATGATCGGGTACTTCTTTGTCAGTTCCAACAATTTGGTTTTTAGTGCTCTTTCTATCATCTGAATCTTGTTTCTTGCAAATTTACGATTAAAAAATAAATTTGCAAATCTTTTGGAGTCTGTCATGAGTTTATTCACTTTTTGATCAGATATTTTACTTCCAGAAGAATTTGGAGCCGGATTCTTGATAGCTTTCGTCGTGTGTGTGGTTGGAGCCAGATTCTTTTCTTTGAAAGCTTTTGCCTGAAGTGCCTCCCAAAGTTTTGCGCCTAACTTTCGGGGGGTGTTTCATTTCTTATTTCCCAATGTCCACTATAGCCACTACCTTATATGTCGGATGCGGTCTAGTTTAGAAATGTGGCGTTTGATAGTCTTTGAACTTCGACCACTTAGCATAGCAAGCTCTTTTGTTGTCACCTTCGGATTCTGTTTCACATAATTTTCAATCCATGCATCTCTAGGTCTTTATCTTGAGGGACACCTTGGAGGACACTTTGAGGGACATCATTCTTAATTTTGATTTCTTCTTCATTCGAGAATACATTAATACAAAAGACTTTCAGTTTAGAGACATCGAATTCGGCTCCTTTGATGTCATTATCTCTCAACATGGATGCATTTGATTGAGCAAGTTTACATACTGTCCCTGCCTGATTTTGGTAGACAGTATATCTTCTTAAATCTGAATTAAGTTGATCAATATTCTTACATTCCTGTGTATATTAGCAAGAGTGACAACAACCCGATTGGAAGAGTTAAGTATGCACTAAGTTAATTTAGCCGACAGGTATATTTATATACATTTAATAACCTTATCCTTATGATTTCAATATTGCCAATAATTGTGTCACAATAGGAGTTAGTTGATTAGCTGCTATTCCGGTAGCTATACCTTGTACTGCATTGAATGCTAATTTCAAAGTCTTTTTAGCCCAAGATGGCTTCTTACATTCTTCTGAGATAGTATCAACGGCCATCTGTAAATCTTCATTGTCAATTTTTTTTGCTTCTACTATAAGTTTAGAAACCAAATCTTGAATTTTTCCCTTTTGATCCACGTCAGAAATATAGAAAGCAGGATTATTATCTGAGATATCACCAGTACTTACTGTTCCATCACCTGTATTAGCAACAACTGAATTTATATAATAATTGTTCATAATCTGATTTATTTCATTCTGTCCTTCTATTTTTGAAAAATCGATACCTGCATCAATCTTTTTATCAAGGTCAAGAAAAAATGATAGCAGCTTTGACTTAAATGAATTCACTATCCCTATAAGAGAGGATGTGGAAAACTCTTGCCATACCCTTTCCACATTACCACGAACATGCTTACTTACCTCTGGATATGCCATAGCAGGGCAATTTGCTGATATGGTCCCACTCTTTTCACTATCACAAAGATTCTCTATTACTGATAGTGACTGTGTAATACGTCCGTGATACATACTGTCATTAATAAGCTCTTCGCCAAATATACCTGCAGGTATTGGTAAATTTTGACACATCCCTATATAAGGGCGAGATATATCCGCTTTAACAGTAGCGTTTAATATTCTGTAATCTGGAATGTTTTTTGCATCTGGATATCCATTCTGCTCATTGTTTATCCACACTTCAAATTCTTTATTATCTAATTTTGAAGCGATAATTTGGGCTTTTAACAATATTCCGTTAATAGGCTTGTCTTCTCCTAAATCTTGAATAATCTTATTTATCATATCTTTCATAATGTTTTAATAATTTAAGTGTTCATATTGTATTAGTTAACATTCCATTCTTCTACTGAATCGTCCCAAGTAGTCGCTCCTTTAACTTCTT
>JAQWBH010000310.1 GCA_028707405.1 Parabacteroides sp.
AAAGATGAAAATACAAATTCATCACCAACAATTGGGATATAATGGCGGAAGATGTCGCCTTGATTTACAAATATCGATGGACGATAGAAACGACTTTGTTGCTTAATGTCATCAGGGTACTATCGAAAAGCCAGAAAGCATTTTCGACTGTAGCAGCACTAATACGGATACACCTGATAAGCCATTTAGACCTGATGTGGGTGGTAACTGAAGGCAGACGTACCTATACAAAACGCAGGATAAGCCGAAACAAGAGTCCTGTAGCCATACAACTGTCCCTCTTTGGAGGGGGGTAGGTTTTTTAAAAATGGAAAATCGATTTATAAATAATTGAATATAAATAGTATAAAAACAAAACCGGCAGATATTATGTTTTTGTCGGTCAATAGTGATTCAGAATATAAAATAACTGATCAAATATGAAAGAGATAATTTGGATGACAATAGCTGCGTTCTGTCTATTGATAGTAGGATGCAGCCAGGAAAGTAGCAATCATAATTCACGTGGAATAGGAATATATCCGGGTAATCCGGAAGAAAATTTCGCCCCTAATTTGTTAGTAGATAACACATATAGGAATGTGGCAGAATTAAGAGCTGCTTACAATTCTTCAAGTTATGATTACAATCTCACAGCACAACTTGTGACCGATGGAATTATAACAACAGAAAAACCTGCTACCATTCGGGTTTCTACTCAAGATGAGGAGTTGCCTAGAAATGCAAGAGAATATTTCTTTGATGACAAACCTGACTCAAGATATATTGTCAAAGGGACTGATGATATTTTTCTCCAATTGGATCTGAATAACATGGAAATTGTTACTGATCGATTCGTTGTGAGAGGAGATGTTGTGATTGATGATACCAAATCGAAAGGGTATGAAATCATTGCTTATGCTTCATATGATGGTGAAAAATGGGACGAAATAGGTCGTGAAAAAGGTAATGGATATATCGGAACGGAGTTGCAGACTATGATGCGAAACAGAACTTTATCTGTTTTGCCAAAAGAAAATCTATCTCCTGTGATATTCAAATATGACTATCAACCAAAGCCTGCAGTGCCAAGCAATTCTTCAATGTTTCGCGCAAGACGAATGGGAAGACCTTTGAGTTTTGAAGTTAAATTTAATGAAACGAAAAACTATAAGCATTACAAAATAACATTAAAGGCTGTTGCAGCTAGTGATTGGTCGTTTTCCGATTGGCATTTTTATAATGGTGAAGAGTTGCAAACGGTTCTTCCATCTTTATTTTTTAAAAGTGCATGGCAAAGTGCTACTTCAGGCGAAGAATGGGTATACGTTGATTTAGGAACAAAAGCTAAGTTCGATAAGGTAAATCTCTATTGGATTAATAAAGCAATAAAAGGCGTAATCCAAATTTCAGATGATGCAAAATTATGGAGGACAGTAGCTGATCTGCCTGGAGGAGTCGGCAAAATTGATGTTATAGAATTGGGTCGATTCGTAGAAAGTCGTTATGTACGATTATTTTTGACAGAATCGCAATCAAATCAACCATATATTTTGAGCGAATTCCAAGTAATGGGAAAAGGTGGTTTGATTGCCAAATCTCATAAAGGACTTATCGAAAAAAATGATAAACTGGTTTTAAGTGGAGGAAATTGGAAATTGCAAAGAGCTTCATTGATAAACGATGAAGGTGAAAGTATCTCGCAACTGGGTTATAAGGACGAATCTTGGATAACAGCTACTGTGCCTGGTACTGTTTTGTCGAGTTTTATCAATATCGGAGCAGTTCCCGATCCGAACTTTGCCGATAACCAGTTGCAGATATCGGACTCATATTTTATTTCTGATTTTTGGTATCGTAATGAATTTACAGTAAATAATCCTGCTGATTATGTTTTCCTTAATTTCGATGGGATTAACTGGAAAGCTGATATTTTCGTGAATGGCAACAAAGTTGGGCGTATTGATGGATCTTTCATGCGAGGTAAATTTGATGTATCAAAACAAATTGTGAAAGGAAAAAATGTAATTGCTGTTAAAATAATCAGAATTGCACATCCGGGCGCTATCAAGGAAAAAACTGCATGGAGTACCGACCAAAATGGAGGTATTTTAGGAGCTGATAATCCTACCTTCCATGCAACAATCGGTTGGGACTGGATTCCAACAATTCGCGGACGTGATATAGGTATATGGAATGATGTATTTCTGACTTTCAATGGAGCTGTTACAATTGAAGATCCTTTTGTCCGAACAGAACTACCTTTACCTGAAACATCTTCTGCTGATGTTTTGGTCGAATTGACATTGAAAAACCATTCTGCTGAAACACTTAATGGAGTTTTGAAAGGAAAATACGGTGATGTTTCATTTGAACAAGCTGTTACGTTGCAAGCAAATGAAGCTAAGTTAGTGAAACTTAATCCGTCCACTATTCCTGCTTTACATCTTAAGAATCCTAAGTTATGGTGGCCTAAAGGGTATGGTGAACCACATCTTTATGATGTTAATCTTAGCTTTCATGTAGATGGTAAAGAAACTGACCATACCAGTTTTAAGTCGGGAGTTCGTCAGATGACATTCGATGAAAATAGCTATGAACCCAGTGGAAGTATGTCATTTGGGACTTTTGGACAGTCTGAACCTCGTAGATTAAGTCTTTACATTAATGGACGCCGTTTCATTGGTTTTGGAGGTAATTGGGGATTTAGTGAATCAAATCTTAATTATCGTGGTCGTGAATATGATATTGCTGTGGCTTATCATGCAGATATGAATTTTACTATGATTCGTAATTGGGTTGGTCAGATTGGCGGTCAGGAATTATTTGAAGCATGCGACCGTTATGGTGTAATGATATGGCAAGATTTCTGGTTGGCAAACCCTGCTGATGGTCCTAATCCATATGATAACGAAATGTTTATGGAAAATGCTGAAGATTTTGTGAAACGTATTCGTAATCACCCATCTATTGGTATTTATGTGGGACGTAATGAAGGGAACCCTCCTAAAGTATTAGACGATGCAATCAGAGAAATGTTGTCAATAACTCATCCCGATATTCATTATATCTCTAATTCTGCCAGTGGTGTAGTTAGTGGTGGTGGCCCATATCGTGCACTGGATCCGAAAGAATATTTCCGCTTGTATGGACATGATAAATTCCATAGTGAACGTGGTATGCCTAATGTTATGAACTACGAAAGTATGATGCGTACTTTTGGCGAAGAGAACATTGAGCCTGTAAATACATTGGCAACGCCGAATAGTATATATGGTCTGCATGATTATACACTGGGTGGTGGTGTAGGAGCTTCCGCGCAAGCTGCTGAATCATTTAATGAACGTATAGCCAAAGCATTTGGTAAACCGAAGAATGCAATGGAATTTGCTGATAGAGCTCAATGGATAAATTATGAAGGTTATCGTGCTATTTTTGAAGGGCGTAGTGAACATCGTCGAGGTATGTTGCTATGGATGAGCCATCCTGCATGGCCATCGATGGTATGGCAAACTTATGATTACTATTTTGATCCAACCGGAGCTTATTTTGGCTGCAAAAAAGCGTGCGAACCTATCCATATTCAATGGAACCCGATTCGTGATGACATAGAAGTGGTCAATTACCATGCCTTCAATAAGAAAGGAATAGTTGCTAAAGCTCAATTAATAAATTCTGAAGGAAAGGTACAATGGGAAAAAGAACTTACATTTGATATACTTGAAGATCAAACAGTAGCATGTTTTCCATTAGAATTGCCAGAATCTCTTTCACCAACTTTTTTTATTAAGCTGACTTTAACTGAAAATGGGAAATTACTTTCTGATAATTTCTATCTAAGAGGGAAAGAAGAAGGCAATTATCAATCATTAAATAAATTACCTAAAGTTACACTTACAGAAAATAGTTCTGTCAAAAGAGTAGGTAATGAATGGTTTTTAAGTACAAAATTGAAAAATGATACTAACACTCCTGCATTAATTATCAGGCTTAAAATAGAGGGAAGTAATACAAATACAATGATACTACCTGCATTTTATAGTGATAACTATTTTTCTCTTATGCCAGGAGAAGAAAAAGAGGTAAGTATGCGTGTGTATGATGCCGATACGAAAGGTGAGATTCCTCGGATAGAAATATGCGGTTTTAATATTTAAAAATTGAGTCCCCTTCGAAAAGTCGGAGGGAGCATTTAGTTGATAATTTTTTCTTGCACAATAAAATTTATAAAGCAGGTGAAATTCACCCAAAAAGTTCTTTGAAATATTTGCGTATATTATTATTTATCATTATCTTAGCATCGTCTAAAACTGCATGAAATGTTTAAAAAATCAGACAGGCATAGTCAATTGGATCTATTTTCTTCGCCTACGGAATACTTTAGAGACTCTAAGAAGAAGAAATATTTGAACGATGACTCCTGGCATAACCAGTTCAGAAACCACGTTGTAATGCGTGTAGATGAGTCCATTTTCAGTGTACTCTATACCGACGGCAGAGGAGCACCCAACGCTTCCATCCGTGTTTTGGTCGGCATGATGATCCTCAAAGAAGGTCAAGGTTGGAGTGATGAACAGTTATTCGAGAACTGTGAATACAATCTTCTGGTACGCAGTGCATTGGGATTGATGTCACTGGAAGATGCCGCACCGGTACCCTCCACCTACTACCTGTTCCGGCGCAACCTGGTTTAATATGCCAAGGAGCACGGTGAAGATCTGTTCAAAAAATGCCAGTCCCAAATTACCAGGGATCAGATATTGGAGTTCAATGTGAGCGGTAAGCAGGTACGTATGGACAGCAAGCTGATCGGCAGCAACATCGCCTGGTACTCCCGTTACGAGTTGATCCATGAAACCCTCCGCTTGTTTATCGCTGAGAGAGAGGAGCATATCTTTAAAAAGAGCCTTCCAAAAGAGGTGTTTTCCCTGATTGAAAGCATCCGGGACGAAAAGGGGAACAAGGTGGTATACCGTAGCACCAAGGCTGAAATCGACGCCCGGTTTGTAGAATTGGGCAACCTGATGTACCTTCTTATCAAGCTATTCAAAGGATATGACTACGGCTGGTACGGAACCCTTAAGACTGTCTTCGAACAGCAATACAGGGTAAGCGAAGATAAAATCGTACTCCCGCTTGAAAACGAGAAAGTGAGTGCCAAATCCATACAGTCACCCCACGACACCGACTGCCATTACCGCAACAAGGCAAAGGGTATTCGGTAAACATCACCGGTATGGAACCCTTGCCAAGCATAAACAATGGGCTTACTCCCACTCATTGTGGATAAACTTTGTAAGGATAGTGAAATATATCACGCAAATATGTCAAAGATCGCTTTTTGGGCAAAAATTGCCTCAATATATAGCTAATTTATATTTCAATATGTATATTATTGTAAACATACTCTCAATTAATAAAAGGAATCACATTCGTCCGGCAAACCTGAATTTTTCAGCATTTTGAAAAAATGGGGTTTTTGGAGGGGATTCAAAATTTTTAAATCTGGCAAAGTAGAATTATAAAAAATGGAAAAACAAATTATATTTTTGTGTGTTGTTGGAATTCTTAGTTTCAATTCTGTTCAATCTCAGGATTTTAATTTAATAACATCCGGCTATTTTCAAAATAAGGGCGTCGAGGTAATGGCTTATGATGATATTTACCCCGAGGGATATCAAGGTGGGGTATCCCTGATCATGCACGGCAACCGGGTGGCTACCAATGGAGACATTCGTCTGGAGCCGACACCGGGTCAATGGCAGCCCGTTCCCAAACAAAACAGGCGGGATGTAGATAGGGATGCCAACAC
>JAQWBH010000311.1 GCA_028707405.1 Parabacteroides sp.
GAGATGAGAAAAACAATCTTGTTATTTGTTTTGTATGTGCTTTCTCATTCGTTAGTTGCGCAACAATTGACGATAAAGGGAAAGGTGCTGGACAGTGACGGGAACGCCATTCCAGGAGTAACCGTTTTGGTTGTTGGTACCACAACAGGCACATCGACCGACCTCGATGGTGATTATGTGCTAAGCAATGTGAAAATTGGAAGCACCCTGCGATTCAGCTTTATTGGATATGTCTCGCAGGAATTCACCGTTGAGGCAGGTAAACCGGCCATCAACGTAATTATGTTAGAGGAAACCAGTATGCTGGATGAAGTTACCGTGGTTGCTTTCGGTACCCAGAAAAAGGAGAGTGTTGTATCTTCAATTTCAACTGTAAATATTGGTGATATAAAGGTTCCCTCCTCAAATTTGACGACTGCATTTGCGGGAAGAATTGCAGGATTAATTTCTTATCAGACTTCAGGTGAACCGGGTGCAGACAATGCTGAATTTTTTGTTCGTGGGGTTTCGTCATTTGAAGGATCTCGTTCATCCCCATTAATTCTGATTGACGGTTTTGAAGCTACCCGAAATGATTTAGCTCGTTTACAACCAGATGATATCGAAAGTTTTTCGGTTATGAAGGATGCTACAGCGACTGTTCTTTATGGAGCACGTGGAGCTAATGGTATTCTTATTGTTAACACCAAATCGGGTAAGGAGGGCAAGCTTAGAATAAATGCCAGAATAGATGTCAATATTGCTACTCCAACGCGTATAAAGGCAGTATTAGACGGTATACCCTATATGCGCATGTACAACGAAGCCCAAATCAGCAGAAATCCCGAAGCTGTCCCTTTTTATAGCGAACAAAAAATTCAATCAACTATGCGAGGAGAAGATCCAATGATTTATCCAAATATTAACTGGTACGATGAACTTTTCAATCCTTCTACTATAAACACAAAAGCAAATATTAATATTTCGGGTGGTGGTAAAGCAGCTACTTATTATGTTGCCGTTGGTTTTGATCATGATACCGGGTTGTTGAAAGTTGCTGAAATGAACAATTTTAACAATAACATCGACATTAATCGTGTACATGTACGTAACAACATTATTTTGAATTTGTCGCCAACTACTAAGTTAGACACTCGCATACAAGGACGTTTTGAAAAATACAATGGACCCTCAAGGTCTGCAAACGATATTTATAATATGGTAATGAGGGCAAATCCTGTAGACCATCCTGTGATTTATAGAGCTGACGAAGCAAGTAAGTTTGCCGATCATATTCTTTTTGGTAATACTTTTAATAATGACCAACAAATAAAACAAAATCCATTTGCTGAAATGGTTAGAGGATATGAGCAAAGAAATGAGAACAGGATTTTGGCACAAGCCTCATTATTGCAGGATCTTGATTTTATAACACCGGGTTTGAAGATGCAGGTGAAAGCTGCTGCTCAAACCTGGAGCATAAGTTCAGGTACCAGATCCTATACTCCATTTTATTATGGGATAGATAGTTACAATTTAGTTACAGGGGAGCATAAACTGTATTCTCTAAATCCAACGAACACGAATTACAAATTGGGTGATGTTAGTCCCAATAATGATTCCGATGCACTATTCAATGGAGAGCTTCGATTCAATTGGGATCGCGATTTCAATAAACATAATCTTGGTGCAATGTTGGTAGGGATTATAAGTGAAAAGTTGTTAACTAGCGGAAAGGATCATTCTATTTACGAAACATTACCTGAAAGAAATTTGGGTGTTTCAGGAAGAGGAACTTACGGTTACGATTCACGATATTTCCTTGAATTTGCATTTGGATATAACGGTTCTGAGAAGTTTTCAAGTGATAGAGCGTTTGGCTTTTTCCCTTCATTTGGCATTGGATGGTTAGTATCCAATGAACCGTACTGGAAGATAAGCGATAGAATAATTAGTAACATGAAGCTGAGATATTCGTGGGGTAGAGTTGGGAATGACTTGCTGGATGGACGTGGTGGACGCTTTTTCTATCTTTCATCGTATAATCGAGGAGGTGGCTCCTACACTTTTGGCACCGATTTTCTGAACTCACACTCAGGTTACAGTATTTCGAATTATGCCAATGCTGATATCTCATGGGAGGTGTCTACAAAATTTAACTATGGAATAGAATTAGGATTATTAAGAAATCAAGCTGTAAGAATTCAAGCTGATTATTTCGTAGACGAACGTAATAATATTTATGAAGTTCGAAATAATTATCCGCACAGTGCCGGCTTGGAGGTAGCAATAAAATCTAATTCCGGAAAGATACGCTCAAGTGGTATTGACCTTTCTGTGGATATTGAGCACAGTTTTCATAAAGACTTTTGGGTCACCGGTCGCGGTACTTTTACATATGCTGATAATAAAATACTTCTAAGAGATGAACCCAATTACAGAGATTCATATCGTAGCCAGATAGGTTACTCTACTACACAAAGATGGGGATTAGTAGCTGAACGGCTATTTGTAGATCAATTAGAGATTGAAAGTTCACCCAAACAATTTGATGGTAACTATTTACCGGGTGATATTAAATATAAAGATATCAATGGTGATGGGGTTATTAATTCAGAAGACCGGGTTCCAATGGGATGGCCTACTTCGCCCAAGATCCAGTATGGTTTTGGATTATCTACAGGATACAAGAAGCTCGATTTATCATTCTTTTTTCAAGGGAATGCTAAAGTTTCTTTCTTTATAGATTCGAGTTCGTCGGGTAATGGGATTGCACCGTTTGTCAACCGTAGAAATGCCTTAGAAATAGTTGCCCGTGATTATTGGAGCGAAACCAATCCCAATGTGCACGCTTTTTGGCCAAGATTGTCTGTCACAGACGTTTCAAATAATACACAACAGTCTTCATGGTGGCTTCGTAACAATTCATTCCTAAGATTAAAAACACTTGAAATGGGCTATAATATTTCATCATTGAAAAATATTGGAATTGAAAATCTGCGACTTTATTTTATTGGTGAAAATTTCTTTTTGTTGAGTCAATTTAAGTTGTGGGATCCTGAACAGGGTAGCAACGGAATGGGTTATCCACTCACTAGAAAATACAATTTTGGAGCCCAGCTATCTTTTTAAAAATCACTTTTAATAAAAAATAGAATGAAAAAAATATTAATATTATTATTTATAATGGTTTTTGCGATATCATCCTGCAAAGATTATTTAGATGTTGTCCCAGATGAAGCTGAAACGTTGGAAAGTCTTTATGCAACCCGTGAAAGCGCATGGGACGGCTTAGCCAAGATATACAGTTATTTACCAAACATTACAGATGCGGATCTATCTCCATGGTTGTTAGGTGACGAATATATGGGTAGAAGGGATTGGGATTCGAACGACAATAAATATCTCCCTATTAGAATTATGAGGGGCCTTCAAAACGAAGAGAGTCCAATATTAGGTTACTGGTCAGGTACACGGGGAGGAAATAAATTATACGAAGGTATCAGGCAATGCAATATCTTTATTGATCATATTCATTTACCATCGAATATGGATGAAGCGGAAAGGCAAGACTGGAAAGCACAAGCTAAGTTTTTAAAAGCCTATTATCATTTCTTGCTCATACAGCAATATGGTCCGATCGTGATACGCGATGAGAGCCTATCACTTGAAGCTCCCCCGGAAGAATTATATCAAAACCGCTCAAAATTAGAAGACTGTTTTGATTATGTTGTCAACACCATGGATGAAGCCATACCATATCTTAAGGATCAAGCGCTTACAGAAGATGCCGGTCAAATAGATAAGATCGGTGCTAAAGCTATTAAGGCACGTGTACTTCTTTTTTACGCCAGCCCTTTTTATAATGGGAATAGCGATTATTATTCCAATTTTTTAGATAGTGACGGTGAACCATTTTTTCCGCAAGAGTACGATATTAATAAATGGAAAGATGTAATAGACGCATGTAACGATGCGTTAGCTACAAGCGCTGAATTCAATAAGGGTTTATTTAGATTTGAAGGTGAACCATATCTTTTCGATAGAGATGCTTTTGAAATTAACAATGAAAGAATGCATACTCTTTACGATTTGAGATTAGTAATAACTACCCCATGGAACAGAGAATTGCTTTGGGGCTATTCCAATCTAAAATCAAGTAATGGCGATGGTGGCTGGAATACCGGCAGGAATGCAATTTACGGAAGAACTCAGATACGTTTCTGGAGTGTTATGCAAACTGTAATGGGGGCATTTACAGGTTATTCCGGTAATAATGACGATGTTGAAAATTTTGCAAATCAACATCTTGGTGCAACGTATGCAATGGCCGAAAGATACTATACCCAAAATGGGTTACCTCTGAACGAAGATACTGATTTTAATTTAGATTTTAAATACTTTCAGTATGATGTCCCTGAGGCAGACGACCCGGCATACGCTCCCTGGGCAGGTTATTTACAGTCCGACATGGAAACTATTTATTTGTTTATGAATCGGGAGCCTCGATTTTATGCCAATCTGGGTATTAATGGAGGTTACTGGCGTGGACATTATTTCCTTATTCCGTTTAATCCCTACTATAGCACCGATGAGGCTACACCTATCCCGAGAGGAGATACCGGTAAAGTACTCTATCCTTTCGGCGGCAGAGAGACATGGAGAAAAACTGATGACTATCTGGAAACTTGTATTGGTATTCAAAAATTTGTGCATCCAGAATCTTATTCCGGCAATTGGACACGTATTCAACGTAGCCCATTTCCCATTATTCGTTATGCTGATCTTTTGTTAATGAAAGCGGAAGCACTCAACGAACTTTATGGGCCTACACAGGAGGCGTTTGATACGCTTGATGAGGTGCGTGCAAGGGCCGGTATCCCAGGTGTGGAAGAAGCGTGGGGGGCAGACGGTAAAGCTCGGAATGCGGGTAAACACTTAACACAGCAAGGATTACGTGACATTATACTCCAGGAAAGAGGAATTGAATTGGCTTTTGAGGGAAGCAGATTTTATGATATGCTTCGCCATAAAAGAGCACCAAAAGAATTTTCGAAGCCTGTTTACGGCTGGAACAATAATGCTGCTGATATCGGAGCTCAAACAGGCAGTGGCCCCGAATTAAAACAGATACGCAATTTTACCATTACCCATTGTTTATGGCCTATTAGCGTAGGGGAATTGAATATTCAGGGAGGATTGATTCAGAATCCCGGATGGAGATAAAAGTTAGTAATTGTTGATTATTGATAAAAACATGCAATATGAAGAATTTTAGATATTTATTGATAACTTTTCTTTCATTGTTAGGGTTGTGCGCCTGCCTGGAAGAAGGTAGATTTCAAATAAGCGCAGATGACGACACTATCCCGGGTGTTCCGGTAGTTACTAATATTAAACCATTGGCCGGTGGGGCACGGATTTACTATGATTTGCCAAAAGATGAACAATTATTGCAGATCGTAGCAGAAATTGTCGCGTTCAACGGAAAAACATTTAAATTTTCTTCTTCTTACTTTAAAGACTCTTTAGATGTATGGGGATTAGGAGAGAGAAAAGAGTATTCTTTTAATATTTGGGCAGAAACCAGAGGGGGTATAAAGTCTGCCTTGGTACCCGTTAAGGTAACACCCGAAATTTCAGGTATTTGGTATGTGAAAGAATCTATCGTGATAAATCCGGGCTTTGGCGCTTTAATTGTTGATTGGAAAAATCCTCAGGCACAAACAGTAAATGTTTTTGTTGACCTTGACTTTATGATGAACGGTGAACGCAAAGAATTAGGATTGGTTTATTCCT
>JAQWBH010000312.1 GCA_028707405.1 Parabacteroides sp.
GTCGTCACGCTGGTCTTTATGTGAGAGCTGAGCAGTATGCTCCTCTGTGTCGATCACATGGATTGGCTCACCTTGAACTGCGTCAGTAACCGGCTTTCTCCAGAAACTAAGTGCTTCGTATTCGTCGGATTCCATTTTGTGGATATGAGTAGAACCGCAGCTTGGGCATCTGCCTTTTAGGAAGAAAGGTGTCAACTCAGAGCACTGCTCACACTTGAACCATACATGCGTAGCATCATAACGTGTCTTTACTCTGGAAAGATCAATGTATAGTTTGCCGTTATCAGGTTGCGCTGAGTCAAGGAATGCTTCTTTCAATACTCGTTTCCAAGCCATCTCAGTTTCATTTCCGTCACGCCAACCCATGACCTCTCGGATGACTTTTGAAAACTCCCAATCTTTATCAAGTCCATAACTACCTCGCTTTGGGCGAACCTTTAATCGAACCGTATCATTGATGGCATGGCCAAGGGCAGTAGACATATCACAAATCGATAGAATCCAAGCATTGAAGAGATTGATAAACTCCTCATAGGTGACCGTCACATGGTTTTCCTCAAGAGCATCGACAGCATCAAAAAGTGCCTGATCGGTAGGTTCAATCCAGCTCGTAGCGGAGTCGTACAAAGTGTTATAACCTCCAGCGAATAGTCGAAGAAGGTATTCTTGCATCTGTACAGGCGCGTTCGCAATCGTAAATCGCGGAGCGTAGTCTCTTCCCCGTTTTACGCATCGATTGTAATTATTCAGCGCGGAAGCACAATCTTCAGCGAATTTTGTGCGTTCATCGGCATGCAACATCTGCACATGACGCTGACCGGTTGCAAGGCAGAAATAATCGTACAGTGTATTCATGGATTGTTCGACTGTTTGCTCTTCCATTGTTTTGATTGCTATTGCAAATAACTGCCTTGCAGCAGAAATGTCCGAAGCATCAGACATATCTCTAGCCAGTTTTGCTGCACGTTGACGGCTATCAGAGAAAAGCAAAACCTTGCGTCCCTCGTTAGGAAACCGATCAGGATCACTGTCCTTTCCTGGTACAGCAGGTTGCTGTTGGAACTGCGACTTAATCAAGTTGAAGAAAGACTGATTACCTCGAGTGCTAAATGATGTAAGCTGCGATGTAGAAAGTTGATGCCTACAATGCGGGCAGGTCGGGAAGGTAATGATCTGCGGCTTGCCTTTTGCAGAGTAGTTGCAGTAGTATAGCTTTCTGATCCATGACTTACCAGCGGAAGAGTCATCCGTAAAGTTGATAAACCCGCTCTTCACATCAAGATAACAGGGTTTGATGGCGTTTTTACCCTGTTTTGCAGGTAGCTCAAAATCGTCAGTTGGGATAAACAGATGTACTTCTTTCATTCTATGATCCATTAACTGACCGGGGTAGCGCCACAAGTATACATTTCCATGAAGTTCCGAGTCATCTTCAAGGACATAGCCCTTGAAGAATAGCGCACCACAGCGTCTGTCGTTATAAAGCTCATAGACCACACTGCCACAATGGGGGCAAATCAAATTACCATCAGACAAATAGACCTCACCTAAAGTGAGACCTCCTTCCGAATGAGAACGGCTGCAATTTGCATTGGCACAGGCATAAACTCCAGAAATACCTTTGAAAAGCATATGCATGCGTGCAGGGAAAAGGACAGAACCCTTGGCGTTTTTTGCAAGTGGCGCAATTGCCAGAAGGACACTGACCGCTTTTAAAGCATGTTCCTGACTGAAATCCGGGAAGATACCGGAAGACAACTCTCCTAGAGATACTGCATTCCCGCGACAATACTTGATGAGTTCATGGAACGGGCGATAATAGACAAGATTGTCATACATCCAGGTGCAGATCGCTTCCAAGGAGTTGATGCTCTGGTCAAAGCCTTCCAATTGACGCCAGAACAACAAGAGCGCAGAAAGCTTTAAGTCATCCTTGTCCTCAAATTGGCTAGGATCTGAGCTTAAGAGAAGCTCAGAGGGTATGTCATATTTCAACTGACCATCAATGACTTCTCTTTCGCCGGTGAGATAGCAGAACCGGGTTGCTTTGTCGGAAGCAGTAAGCTCATTTGCAAACTTCATTACTGAATCAACGTCTTGCTGACTCTTGTTGGGCATGCTTGCGGTTGTGAGTATAAATTGCACGCGGTCTCGGCTAATGCCAAGTTTATGGAAAAGTCTGCGAATCAGCAACGCAACTTCACCACCTGATGAACCACGGTACATATGTGCTTCATCAATAACAAACAGCAATTTGCTCTCGTTGTTCGAAGCAAGCCACTCGCGAGTATCATCCCAGATTTTCTGCTCTCTGGGGCGCAGCAACATATATTCCAGCATAGAATAGTTTGTGATGAGAATGTCTGGGCAAAATTGCTGCATTTCAAAGCGGGTTATTAGCTCTGCGTCCTCATCGTTTGGAATATGCCTACTCTCATGAAGTCCTTGCAGAAACTGATGCATATCTGCCTTTGCGGGGATCTTTCCCTCTTTGAGAAGGTGATTGAAGTATTCTTGTTCAGAATCATTTTGCGGGAAAGACATTCTGGCCAAAGTTTTTTCAAGTTTTCTGTCCTGTTCTGTAGAAGGCTGCGCTCCAGGGTATGGGGTTCGACCAGTATACATACCAAATTGGGGATGGCGAACTTCGTTACCGCAGGTGTTTCTGAATATCTTGATAAACTTCTTATCAGGATCTCCAATCATCCTTCTGAGCCGGCTAACCTGATCTGAAACCAGGGCGTTCATGGGGTACATAACAATTGTGCGAACACCTCGTTTTACCCATGATCCTTTGGAGTTTCTCGCTTCATCAGCCATCTTCGCAAGAAGCGGCCACATAAAACACTCAGTTTTACCAGAACCAGTACCCGTTGACACAAACAGGTTTTCACCTCTGGTTGCTGCTTCAAGCGCAGATATCTGGTGAGCAAATGGAGATGGGAAAACCCCGATGCCCGCTTCTGCCAACTGTATGAAATAATCTTTCAGCCAAGGTTCTATGGATGCTGTTTCAATGCCGTTTTGGACAGTAACGTATGCTGGAGATGACTCGATAAAGGGTTTCTGGTAAAGCAGTCCCTCATCATCAATATGATCGCTTAAGGCAGAGAGCAGGAGAGGAGACTTTCCGAAATACTGTGATTTAATATAGTCTTCCAACTCCGTTCGCAACTGCTTATGAACAGAATTTGCTCCGTTTGGCATCAGATTGTCCCTCCTTAAATTCATATCCCTCATCAGATAGAACATTCTTAATGGCTGTAAAGACTTCTATTGAGAGTTTTCGCCTAAAATTGCACAAGAGTGATGTGCATATCTCAGGCCAGCTGTAGAGTTTTAAAAACTCAAGTTCACGTGGTGGGAGCAGATAATTCATATGTACATGGACTAATGCTCCATCCTCGAAATACTCTATTGGCGGCAATGTTCCATAGGTTGAGAGACAAGCACATGCAAGCGATCTGTAATTGTAGGACTCTACCTGCCACTGTGGGAGTGGGCTGACTTCTATCGTAGTGCCAGAATAGAAGTAAAGATAGTACAACTGTGAGCCTTTCATTCCGGTTCGAAGGATCGAAACAGTACCAGTCGCATTCGGCTTGTTTACCCAGTACCCTTGAGAGAAGGGTGGTTTCAAGCGAAGGTACTCTGTATTTTGCTCAAACGACAGATTAGATTTCCACGAAGCAGAAGATAGCGTTATACGCCATAATGCTTGTAAATTCTCTTGTCCGAGACTGAACATTGCCTTTATTTTATCTGGATTTTTTGCTCCATACTGTTTTGAATAAAACCCAATACCGGATACGCAGGAAATACTATCCAGAGCAATACCTCTTTGAAACAAGAGATCACCAAACGGTTCTTCATGTTTTATTGATGGAGCTATTCGGTTGGGGCGGTGATAAACTACTCCCGTACTTAAGAATTGGTCTGCAATCTCATCTTCGAGTTCCTTGGAAACATATGGTAAGCTGCCAGAAAGCTCCGGGTACATTGATTTGTAATTTTCAAGCATACTGCGGACTTTTCTTTTTAAGTGCACAATGGAAATGGGATCTTCTTCCGAGTCGTCCCAGAGCGAAGCATAAGCCATCATTCCACAGATACTATACACCAGACGAGTTTTCCATTCGTTCTCTGTTTCTCGTGCTCCTTTGCAGATATGATACTTATGCGCCGCTGACGAAAGCAGCCCATTATACTTGTTCATTAGAATCCTCCTAAAACATACTGCAGATCACGCTTGAGGCCTTCAGAAATTACGATACCTTTCTGAGAATCAGCAATCGCCTCTGTGAGTTCATTAATTTCCAGTGAAGCATAAGCAATAGGAAGGACAGCAAACAAGAACTCCTCATCCACTGTTATTGCAGTGTGAATACCGTGCATCGTAGCAACAAGTATGTTGATTTGGTTCCTGACTAACGAACCTATCTTTAATTTTGAAAGGACCCTTAAATCTTTACGTATACCCTTTGGCGCTGAGTAGGTTTTGAAGTCCTCGGCAAAATAACCTCCATAGTACTTCCCAGAAGCTTTTTTATCCACAAAAAACTCTGTAAACAGCGGTAGCATAAATCCGTACAGGCTCTTTGGCTCGACTTGGACATCTTCTGCATACGGATGGGTGGCAACATAAAAAATGTCTTTTTGAGAAAGAATCTCCGGGAGCCTGTTCATCCAGCCGCTTGCGAGAAGGTTGTTGATTATCACAATGTCTTCGCCATCGGCACCGATTTCTGTGATTACCTGATTGCTATAACTGCCCTCACAGCAGAGCATTCCATATTTATGACCTGTTACGGCTACGCTGAATGCCTGAACAATGTCGATTGCATTCGGGCCAACAAGAAAAATTGGCTGTTTTTCGATATAGGCAGCGCAGAGGAACGCGGCTAGGCTGCTTCTGTATTTTTCTGCTACACCAGCCTCTCCGAGTTCAACTGCAGCTGTATTAATGACATCTGCCCAAGAGTGATGAGCTTCAAGATCATTTAGATCATCGAATGCTGAAAAAGTGTGATATGGGGCAATAACAGGTTTGGACAAAACTTCAACTGAGGCAGGAGCCTCTGTGGCCGTAACTTGAATCGGTTGTCCACCAACGAATGCCATATTTGCAATGAAATCTGCTGCGTTTTCGCGTGCCTTTTGGATTCTTTCAGCAACTGCTGTTTCCACGTCATCAGCCAGCTTTTCTTTTTTTGCTATGATACCGGCAAGACGTTCTTCTTCCGATTTTGTTTGATTAAATGCTTCTTGTGCTTTGGTTATACTAACAGTAGCAGATTTTAACTGGGCATCCAGTGAATCGAGTTTCTTCTGTGCTTCAGCTAATAAGCTCTTATTCTCTGTTTCCCAATCCATACGAATGAGTGCTTTTATTCTTTCCTGAAGTTCAGTACTTGCAGAAATAGCAGAGAAGATTATTTCGTCTTCTAAACTATCTCCATCAACGTATTTCCAGACCACATTCATAAATTCATCCAGTAGACTTTTAGAAGCTGTATTGGAGCAGTGACAAGCAGTCTCAATTTGGTAAGCTATATCGTCAACTGGAATTGACTCAAGAAAATCCCTGAAGCTTTTATAACTGCTGCGAATAAAACCTCTTTTTTTATATGCGGACCAATATAATGATCCCAAGAAATGAGACACGCAAACAGAAGTAAAACCGAATATAATAGAGTTATGAGTAAGAAGAAAAACAACTACAGTCCAGAATTCAAAGCCAGAGTAGTAATGGAGCTTCTAAGT
>JAQWBH010000037.1 GCA_028707405.1 Parabacteroides sp.
TGATTCTATTTATGGAACCGATCCCATAAGGCTAAACACCTATAGTGCATGGTCGAAAAGTGGAGTCTGGATTGAAGATGGTTATTTAAATATTGATCTTATTACAGAATTCGGAGGGTATAAAAAACACTTTCTGAATCTAATTCACAAAACCGGCAGTAATGATCCTTATGAACTAGAGTTCCGGCATAATGCAAATGGAGACATGGTATCACGAGAACTCTCAAGTATTGTTGCTTTCAAGCTCAACAAACTGCCCAGCACTGATAAAAAAACAGTAAAATTAACATTGCACTACATGACTCAAAACGGAGACAAAACAATCGAACTCAATTACAAATCAAAAGATTAAATAGACCTTTATACACATTTTATTTCTATCAGTTAGTATTGTTTAAGAGAAGCGTCGTGATGATGCTTCTTTTTCTTTTCTATAGCTAATCTGAAGAAAATAATCTCCGTTGAAGGAATTACTGCATAAACAAATGACCAATCTATGGCATTTGTTTATTGTTCTATCGAAACCTTTTGTACATATAATAGATTTAATTTCAGTAAATGTAAAGATATACTTCTGTGAACTTTCCTATATTATATGAGATGATAAATAAGTGAGTATAAACAGAAATGTACTACGTCACTGGAAGAGAATCTGATTAATATCAATGGAGATGCAATGATCGCATCAGCATTTATAGTGATAAACATAGTTCACTTGTTATCAAGGGAAAATGAGGCTAATCGAATGTATGCATATCGTAAAACCTTACAAAAAAAATCTCGGTATCAAATAGATACCGAGATCATTCTTTTATTATAAGAAACAATCTAACTAATCAAGTTCCTTAACTGTAATATTACGATACCAAACATTGTCACCATGATCCTGCAACGCAATGAAACCTTCTTTGTTCGGACCACCGCAATTCATCAACAACTCATAAGCCAACGGCCATTTGTCTTTGCTGAATTTACTGTTATCAAGCAGTTCTTTCCATTGTTGTGTCCACAAGTGATATTCAACAACATTCTCGCCATTTTGTGAATAGACAACAGTTCCTTTATAACACATAATTTTACCTTTGTTCCACTGTCCATATGGTTTTGAATTTTGTGGTTTAGCCGGAATCATATCATACAAAGAAGCTGATTGACGATCGCCATCTTTACCTAACTTAGCATCAGGATGATTTACATTATCCAAAACTTGATATTCCGGAGCAGAAATATATGAAGGTTGTCCTTCAACTTCCTGAACTAAAATAAATACACCAGAGTTTGCACCTTTGTCAACTTTCCATTCAAATTCAAGTTCAAAATCTTTAAATTTGTGAGCAAAAAGCAAATCTCCACCATCTTTAGCACCTGCTTCACCCTGACCAGAACCTTTGATATGGATTGCACCATTATCAACTATCCAAGCAGCAGGAACGTCAGCACGGTCGTAACCTCTCCAACCTTCAAGAGTTTTACCATCAAAGATAGCAATCTTACCATCTTTATCTTTCTTAAATTTTGACATATCAGCCAATGGAAGACTATCCATGAGTTTATACTCAGGGACAGCAGAAGCAGCTGCTACTGTATCAGCTGCAGCCACTTTGGCTGAATCATCTGCCTTCTTACCACCGCAAGATGCCATCAAGCAAACCATAGCAGCAGCACTTAAAAAAAATACTGTCTTTTTCATTTTACCAATTTGTTTAAAACATTATTCAGGCATATCAACTAACTTCCAACCACTACGATAAGTATGTTTGATCAATTCCTGTGCAAATTGTTTTGCAGAAATAGGATCATTCCAAATCTTATTAAATTTCGGATCTCCATCAACAACCTTAAAGTCATCTTTCTTCAAAATCTTAACAACTTCATCATCCTTAATATTAGTGAACTGCATATTAGGACCGTCCCACAACAATTCTTTATTCAATGTCTGCAAACGAACTGCAAGTACACCCATATCAACCATTTCTGTCAATAAACCAGAAACACTGAAGTTTGACTTGGTCTGAACGCGATTTTCAGGACTTTCCTTGCAGGCGCGAATCCAATCTTGTTCGTGACCACCACCCATTGCATTTTCAACACGGCGGCAAACCTTTGGAGCATTCGGGACACGACCGGAAATCAACCAAGGATGTTGTCCATAGCAACCACAAATCAAGGTATCCTTTGTTCCATGGAAGATACATGTACCACCACCTTCGCGCATCAAATCCATGCCTTCCGGGAATCCAGCAGGACGATCAGGCATCATACCACCATCATACCAATGAACTTCAACTTCTGGAAATGCAACTTTCGGCATGTTCTCGCGAGCAGGGAACACATATTTAACGTGTTGCGCATTTGGTGCACAATCAGCGAGTAACAAGGTAGAAGAAGCTTCAACTCTTGAAGGATAGCCCAACTTCAAAGATGCTGTAACAGGCTGAATAATATGGCAAGCCATATCACCTAAAGCACCTGTACCATAATCCCACCATCCACGCCAGTTCCAAGGATGATAAATAGCATTATAAGGACGCATTTTTGCAGGACCTGTAAATAAATCCCAATTCAATGTAGACGGGATCTTATCAACTTTTTCAGGAGCATTCAATCCTTGTGGCCAAATTGGACGGTTTGTAGCACAATCAACTCTTGTTACTTCACCAATTTCTCCATTCCAAATCCACTCACAAACTAAATCAGTATCTCCGGCCGAAGAGCCTTGATTACCCATCTGTGTAGCAACATTATATTTTTTAGCCAATGTTCTCAGCAAACGGGCTTCATATACAGAATGAGTCAAAGGTTTCTGTGTATAAACATGTTTACCAAGAGTCATCGCATCTGATGTGATTATGGCATGAGTATGATCGGCTGTTGCACACAATACGGCATCAATCGATTTCCCCATTTCATCAAACATCTTGCGATAGTCCCAATATTTCTTGGATTCTGGATGGCGTTCAAAAACCTTCTTAGCATATCTCCAGTCAATATCGCACAACGCTACGATATTTTCTGTTTTTTCCATGTTCTTCAGGTTAGAATTACCCATACCACCAATACCAACACCAGCGATATTCAACTTGTCCGACGGAGCTACATATCCATGGCTTTTACCAAGGATTGATCCGGGAACGATAGAAAATACGGCAGCTGCAGCTGCCCCTCTTTGGAGGAAAGATCTTCTTGAAATGTTAGACATAGTAAATTACTTTTATAGATTATAGCTTATAATAAAAAAAATTATTTGTGACACTTATATACTTTATATAAGCACAAATTGTTGCAAATATAAGAAAAGAGGTTATATTTACAAACTCACTTGGCAGGTTTCTTAATAAAATATCTTTTTTTAACAAGACAAATAAATAAAAGCTATATGATCATAAATAATTTCTATTCTTTTGATGATAGAACTATCACTACAAATACGTACATTTGAAAATTAACTAATTCTGTTTACAACTTGTTATATAATTTCACATGAACAATGAAAGTATCTTTATGCGAATTTACCATTTTTATCTCGAGGGATTCCAAAAGATGAATATTGGCAGGACTTTATGGATCATAATTTTAATCAAGTTGTTCATCATTTTTATTATACTCAAGTTATTCTTCTTTCCAAATTTTCTCAAGAAATACGGAAGCAATGAAGCAAAAGAAGAATATGTATCATCCGAATTAATTCAACGAGCAATAAATCCTTAAATAATAGCATGATGATTACAAGTATTGACACCTCATTAATCGACTGGTCTAGAGCACAGTTTGCTCTGACTGCGATCTATCATTGGTTATTCGTTCCTCTCACTCTGGGATTAGGCTTCATTCAAGCCATCATGGAGACCATTTATTACAAAACCGGAAACGAGTTTTGGAAACAAACAGCAAAGTTTTGGATGAATCTTTTCGGTATCAATTTCGCCATCGGTGTGGCTACAGGATTGATTCTAGAATTTGAGTTCGGCACAAACTGGTCAAATTACAGCTGGTTTGTCGGAGATATTTTTGGTGCGCCATTAGCCATCGAAGGTATTCTAGCCTTTTTCATGGAGGCAACATTTATTGCCGTCATGTTTTTTGGTTGGGAAAAAGTCAGCAAACGTTTTCATTTGGCTTCAACATGGTTGACAATAGCCGGGGCTACCATTTCGGCATTATGGATTCTGATTGCCAATGCATGGATGCAATATCCTGCAGGCATGCATTTCAATCCAGATACGGTCCGCAACGAAATGTTCAATTTCTGGGATGTCGCCCTTTCACCTGTTGCCATAAACAAGTTTTTTCATACTGTTTTCTCCTGCTGGATTGTCGGTGCAGTATTTGTCGTCGGCGTTAGCAGCTGGTACCTCTTAAAGAGGCGTTCACGCCATTTTGCACTTGAAAGCATCAAAATAAGTGTTATAGTTGGTTTGATAGCCGTTTTACTGAGCGCATGGACAGGTGACGGTTCCGCTTATCAAGTAGCGCAAAAGCAACCAATGAAACTTGCAGCAATGGAAGGGCTTTATAAAGGGGGCAACGGAGTTGGGCTCGTCACTGTAGGTTTCCTTAATCCAGCGAAAAAAAACTACCAGGATAATATTAATCCTTTCCTTTTTAACATACAAATACCTAAAATGTTGTCACTTTTGGCTGAACGCGATAGAAATGCGTATATTCCAGGAATCGTCGATCTCCTTGACGGCAAATACATTACAAATAACAATACAATAGCTTTATCAGCCTCAGAAAAAATCGCCAAAGGTCAATTAGCCATCAAAGCTCTTTCTGATTATCGCCAAGCGGTCAAAGACAAAAACAAAGAGGCCGCATTACAGGCCCGTACACAATTAGATAAGAATTTTGCATATTTTGGCTATGGATACATTAAAAATCCGACGGATCTAATTCCTCCTATTGGGCTCACCTTCTATTCGTTTCGTATCATGATCATCCTAGGTGTTTACTTTATTCTTCTATTTATTATCGGATTGATTTGGATTAAGAAAAATAAATTTGCTGATGCTCGCTGGCTGCAATGGACTTTCTTATGGACCATACCTCTAGCATATATTGCAAGTCAAGCAGGATGGATCGTTGCTGAAGTCGGTCGTCAACCATGGGCCATACAAGACATTTTGCCAACAAATGCATCCATCTCGCAACTGTCTACTTCATCCGTTCAGGTCACATTCTTTATATTCCTTGTTCTATTTACAATTCTACTGATTGCAGAAATAGGAATCATGGTAAAAGCCATTAAGAAAGGTCCGAACTTAGAAGATAAATAATAAACCATATACACATATTAATACACAATAAACATGGAATCTACATATATATTATTACAACAATACTGGTGGTTCTTAGTATCATTACTTGGAGCATTATTAGTATTTTTAATGTTTGTGCAAGGCGGACAAACTCTAATATTTACTCTGGGCAAAACAGAGGCTCAGCAAAAGATGATTATCAATTCAACAGGCCGTAAATGGGAATTTACATTCACTACGCTGGTTACTTTCGGCGGTGCATTCTTTGCCTCATTTCCACTCTTTTACTCCACTAGTTTCGGTGGTGCATACTGGGTTTGGATGTTGATTTTGCTATGTTTTGTGTTGCAAGCCGTATCTTACGAATACCAATCAAAAAAGGGTAATTTACTGGGAAAAAAGACTTATCAGATATTCCTAATGGTTAATGGAATTCTGGCTCCAATCCTAATCGGAACAGCAGTAGGTACATTCTTTAACGGTGCTGAATTTACAGTAAACAAAGCACAGTTAACTGATATAGCTGCACCCGTCATTTCTACATGGGCAAATCCATTGCATGGACTGGAAGCCGCCTTTGTTTTTTGGAATGTCTGCCTAGGTATTGCCGTGTTCTTTCTTTCGCGCGTTTTAGCTTTGCTTTATTTCTTTAATAATATCAATGATGAAGAAATTCAGTTTCGTGCACAATTTCAACTTATAGTTAACTCGGGATTGTTCCTTGTTTTCTTCCTCGCATTTCTTATCCACACGATTTTACAAACAGGGTTTGCTTATAATCCTCAAACAGGCGAAATATTTATGGAACCTTATAAATATCTTCATAATTTACTAGCAATGCCAGTGGTATTAGCAATACTGTTGATTGGTGTCATATTGGTTCTTTATGCTATTGGCAGGACTATCAAAACATTCAAATGGAATAAAGGGATCTGGTATGGTGGCTCAGGGACGGTTCTTGTCGTTCTGGCCTTATTACTCTGCGTCGGTTGGAATAATACGGCCTATTATCCATCTGTCACTGATCTTCAAAGTTCACTAACCATACAAAACAGCAGTTCCAGTCTTTTCACCCTTAAGGTAATGAGCGTTGTTTCCCTACTCATTCCATTCGTTCTAGCCTACATTTTTTATGCATGGCGGGCGCTTGACCTAAAGAAAATAACTCAGAAGGAAATAGAAAATTCCAAAGACCGCACCTATTAAAAAACACAAAAGAAACGGCGAAGCTCACACTTAGCCGTTTCTACATTTTAACCGTTTTAAACAAAAAAGAAAGCCAATAAGGCTTAATGAATTATTTTTAAGTCTTTCTTGTGATAGAGTCTCCTAATCACGAGACAGCAAACAAATGTACTCAATCTTCATTTATCCGTGAATAAGTTTGCTCTATTTTTTGTTATTTTTCACAGTAAACCAGCACTTTTGTATTATCTTTGCATACAATTCTTTCTTGGAAAGGCATTATGAGCGATTTTAACATACATATTTTAGGATGCGGATCGGCATTACCGACGACTCGACATTTAGCCACATCACAAGTTGTTGATTTACGGGATAAACAGTATATGATTGACTGTGGCGAAGGTACACAAGTTCAAATGCGTAATTTGCGAATCCGGTTCAACCGCTTGGGGCACATTTTTATTACACATTTGCATGGCGACCACTGTTTCGGATTACCGGGACTAATATCCACTCTCGGCATGTTGGGAAGAACCGGGGATTTGATAGTTCATGGACCCAAAGAACTTTCAACATTTCTCAGCTGTATCCTTTCAGAATTCTGTCGCGGTCTTGAATTTAAAGTTATATTTGATCCTGTCGATACGACAGCCCATACGCTAGTGATGGAAGATCGCTCCTTATCCGTATATTCAATCCCCTTAAAACATCGCATTCCTACATGTGGCTATCTATTTACAGAGAAACCTAAAGAGCCTCATATTATACGTGAAATGACCGATTTCTATCAGGTTCCTATAAGGTGGCTGAAAGATATCAAACAAGGAAAAGATTATATAACACCTGAAGGAGAAGTCATTCCCAATTTCCGGCTCACACGCCCACCAGAACCCTCCAAACGCTATGCATTCTGTTCCGACACAGCCTACAATCCAGCGATTATCCCAATTATTGAAGGAGTTGATTTACTATATCACGAGGCCACTTTTACCGAAAGCGACGGAGCACGCGCTAAAGAAACTTTTCATTCAACTGCTCGTCAGGCCGCCATAATTGCGCGAGACGCTCATGTTAAACAATTGATGATTGGTCATTATTCAGCACGTTACGAAGACTGTTCAATACTTAAGCAAGAAGCCGATGTTATTTTTCCCGGAACAATCTTAGCCAACGAGGGCTTAGTCCAGTCACTTATTTAGTAAAAATCTGTCCGAACGTATTTCCAAAATCATTCAGAAGAAAAAAAGCCATATAATTCAAACAAACTATTTAACCTTTTCACTTCCACGACAAAAAAATGAATAATTAACTCCATTATTCAGAAAACATTCCTACCTTTGTAGGAAATTAGGGTTTGGAAGATGAAAACAGCATATCTGATCATACTCACACTCTCTTTGGGAGTCGCTTGTCCACTTGAAGTCGTTGCACATCAAGTGTGTGAAAACGTATTCTCTATTAAGGATAAAGATCCTAATACTATTGAAATAACAGCTTACGATAACAAAATTCTCGTCGAAAATGCTCCTATTGGCAGTAAGTTAGAGATCTACAGCGTAGTAGGAATCAGAGTAAAAGAAATTATCATCAAACAATCCACATGTGAATATACTGTTGATATTGCCAAAGGCTATTATATTGTTCGTATCGGCGATACAGTCCGTAAAATAGCCATCCGCTAGTTATCAGAATCTACAAAAAATATAAATGAATATCATTTTTTATTTATGCAAATAATGATGAGAGAAAACTACTTTTTCTCCTATTATTTCTTTACATTTGCCGCAAAATTTTAACAACGATGTCAGAATGCAAGGATGAAAACATATTAGGTTCAATCAATTATCCGGACGATTTACGAAAGTTGAATCCTGATAAATTAGGCGAAGTATGTACGGAATTGCGTGATTATATTATAGATGTGCTCTCTCATAACCCAGGACACTTAGGCTCTAGTTTGGGAACAGTCGAATTAACAGTTGCACTTCATTATGTGTTCAATACTCCTTATGACAAAATAGTCTGGGACGTTGGACATCAGGCTTATGCACACAAGATACTGACTGGAAGGCGAGAATCATTTCACACTCTGCGCCAGCTAAACGGGATCAGTGGTTTTCCTAATCCGGCAGAAAGTAAATATGATGCCTTTATTGCAGGGCATGCCTCTAACTCCATCTCGGCAGCAATGGGCATGTCGGTCGCTTCCGAATTGAAAAACGAAAAGCGTCATGTCATCGCTGTCATCGGTGATGGAGCAATGACTGGAGGTTTGGCTTTTGAAGGGTTGAACAACGCAGCTGCTAATGCTAACAATCTATTGATAATTCTCAACGACAACGACATGGCTATCGATCAGCCCGTTGGTGGACTGAGTCAATACCTTGTAGATATTACAACCAGCCAAGCTTACAACAAAATGCGATACGATCTTTATCGTGGCTTGCGTAAAATGAATATCATCAATAACGATCGTAGAGAGAATATTCTTCGTTTTAACAACAGTCTTAAAGCGTTACTGACAAAGCAACATAACTTGTTCGAAGGATTCAGCATCAGATATTTCGGTCCGGTAGACGGACACGATATCACTTATCTGATCAAAGTTCTTAACGATATTAAAGATCTGCAAGGTCCAAAGTTACTGCATATTAAAACAAAGAAAGGCAAAGGATACAAACCTGCCGAAGAATTTGCTACTGAATGGCATGCGCCAGGGCTTTTTAATAAAGATACAGGCGAAAGAATTATTGTTCATACACTGAACGAACATCAGAAATACCAAGACGTCTTCGGGCATACACTTGTAGAACTAGCTGAAAAAGATAAGCGTATTGTTGGGATCACACCTGCTATGCCAACAGGTTGCTCGATGACCTATATGATGAAAGCTTTTCCCAAACGAACATTTGATGTAGGCATTGCTGAAGGGCATGCTGTTACTTTCTCGGCCGGACTGGCCAAAGAAGGAATGATTCCGTTCTGCAACATTTATTCGTCGTTCATGCAACGTGCTTACGACATGGTTATCCACGATGTTGCGATGCAGAAACTACATATGGTGATCTGTCTCGATCGGGCAGGATTAGTAGGAGAAGACGGACAAACTCATCAGGGAGTATTTGATCTGGCATATTTCCGCCCGATACCGAATCTTATTATCGCCTCCCCACTTAACGAATGGGACTTACGTAATTTGATGTATACAGGTTATAAACAAGAAAAAGGTCCATTTATAATCCGTTACCCGCGAGGAAAAGGCGAAATGGCTCAATGGCATAACGATATGCACGAGATCCCTATCGGAAAAGGGAAAAAAATACATATCGGAACAGATTTGGCCATTCTATCTCTCGGACCCATCGGCAATGAAGCGACTAAAGCTATCCACAAAGTAGAACAGGAAGGCTTGTCAGTGGCTCATTACGACATGATATTTCTTAAACCTATAGATGAAGGCCTTTTGCATGAAGTGGCACGTACGTTCAAACGCATCATTACTCTCGAAAATGGAGTAATAAAAGGCGGATTAGGAAGTGCAGTACTCGAATTCCTGGCCGATCATGAATATAACACGCACGTAACCAGACTGGGCGTCCCGGACGAATTCATCGGACATGGGACTGTAGAAGAGCAAATGCATCTTTGCAAAATGGATGCCGAAAGCATTGCCCAACGATTGCGTGAAGAAGGAGAAGCGTTAAAAACCAATCATAATTGTCAATTGTCAATTATTAAAGTATGAAAATTATTATTGCCGGAGCCGGCGAAGTAGGCACGCATTTAGCAAAAATGCTCTCACAGGAAAAACAAGACATCATTCTAATGGATCCTAATGAAGAACGTTTGAATTTTACAAACTCGAGCATGGAAGTGCTTCCTATGGTCGGCAATCCAACCTCCATACGTGACTTGGAAGAAGCTGGAATTCGAAAAACCGATCTTTTTGTCAGTGTTACTCCTGAAGAGACAACAAACATTACCTCCAGTATCCTGGCCTCTAAACTTGGAGCACACAAAACAGTCGCGCGAATCAATAATTACGAATATTTGTTGCCCAAGAATAAAGAATTATTTGAAAAAATGGGTATCAATTCAATGATATATCCGGAAATGCTTGCAGCTAAAGAAATCGTAACAGCAGTCAAACGTCCGTGGACCCGCCAATATTGGGAACTGTTCGGCGGTGCCCTTATTCTGATTGGTGTAAAGGTTAGAAACAATTCTTCAATCCTCGACAAGCAGCTTTCTGAATTGTTAAATGAACAAAAACTCTATCATATTGTAGCTATCAAAAGACAAAACGAAACTATCATTCCACGTGGTAGTGACCATATTGAAGCGGGCGATATCTTATTCTTCACTACAACTAAGGATCATATTGAAGATGTACGAATCCAGGCCGGGAAGATCAATCCGGAAGTTAAAAAAGTAATTATAATGGGAGGAAGTCGCATAGCTATACGCACATGTCAATATCTACCAAACAATATCAGAGTAAAAGTGATTGAGAAAGATAAAGATAAAAGTCACCGCATTGCTGAAACCGTACCGGGAAATGTGTTGATTATTAATGGTGATGGTCGAGACACCGATTTGTTGATGCAAGAAGGAATACAAGATGCCCAAGCTTTTATCGGGTTAACTGAAAACTCAAGTACTAATATTCTGGCATGTCTAGCAGCCAAACGTCTAGGCGTTTTCAAGACAATCGCCAAAGTTGAAAACATCGACTATATTCCTCTGGCTGAAAATATGGATATTGGTTCTGTCATTAACAAGAAACTGATTGCAGCCAGTAACATTTATCAATTCTTATTAGACGCAGATGTGTCTAATGTAAAATGCCTTGCATTTGCAAACGCCGATGTTGCAGAACTGGTAGCCCGCCCTGACTCTAAAATCACACGTAAAGAAGTTAAAGACTTGAAATTACCTAAAGATATGACGTTAGGCGGTATGATCCGCAATGGCAAACCTATGATGATCAAGGGTGATACTCAGATTCAAGCTTATGATCACGTTGTAGTATTCTGCCTTGATACAGCGATGCATAAATTGGAAGATTTCTTTAACTAATATGTGAACCGTAGTAAATATGCTAAATATACGTTTCATAATCAAGACTCTAGGAATGATGTTCATCTTGGAGACGATGTTTATGCTGTTAGCTGTTGCTGTCGCTCTTTTTGACGACGAAAGGGGGTTAACACCGCTATTATTATCAAGTGGAATCATGCTTGGTTGCGGTTTACTATTCTCAATCATTGGTTTTAAAGCCAATGAATTCAATGTTGGGCGCCGCGAAGGTATGCTCATCGTTACTTTTACCTGGATTTCTGTTTCTTTATTAGGAATGTTCCCCTTTTATCTTGGTGGATATGTTTCATCCATAACAGATGCATTTTTTGAAACTATGTCCGGCTTCACAACAACAGGTTCCTCCATATTAACTAACGTAGAGGTTTTACCGAACAGTATTCTGTTTTGGCGAAGCCTGACGCAATGGCAAGGTGGAATAGGAATGATTGTATTTACTGTCGCTTTATTACCGGCATTAGGGGGTGGTGCAATTGTTATGTTTAATGCAGAAACACCCGGGATTATACATGAACGGTTCCTTCCGCGAATCGCACAAGTTGCCAAGCGATTATGGTATATCTATGTATTTTTAACGCTTATCCTGACATTATTGCTATGGGCTGGACCTATGACCCTTTTCGATGCTGTCAACCAAGCCATGACAACAATGTCAACCGGAGGGTATTCAACAAAAAATGCAAGCATTGCTTATTGGAATTCCGCTTATATTGATTATGTTATAACCATATTCATGTGTATTGGCGCAACAAACATGAGCCTGATATACTTCCTCATCAATGGTAAATTTAGTAAACTATTTAAAGACGAAGAAACCACATGGTTTTATGTCTTTACTATCGGGACAATGCTTCTAGTGACCGGATATCTAATGATGAGGAATATTATTCCCGATTTCGGACAAGCGTTCCGTCTAGCATCATTCCAAGTCGCTTCCTTAATTTCCACAACCGGATTTGCAACGGCCAACTATATTTCCTGGGGGCCATTCTTTTGGAACATTGCTATTATACTCATGTTGATTTGCGGCTGTGCCGGCTCTACTTGTGGAGGATTAAAGATGGGGCGGTTTATGATTCTAACTAAGAATCTTTTTAATGAATTCAAGAAAAGAACGCATCCTCATGCCGTTGTTCCTGTCTGTGTTAATGGACATGTATTAGCAGGTGAAGTCGTTTATCGTGTCTTGTCGTTTGCCTTTATCTATCTGGCACTGGTTGTCACTGGATGTTTGGTTCTTATGCTTGATGGCGTAGGTTTTGAAGAATCTATAGGATCAGCTTTTACAGCAATGGGAAATGTTGGACCTGGGCTGGGGAGCGTAGGACCTGCGGGTAATTTCTCGGCACTTCCGGATCTTAGTAAATGGGTACTTTCTTTCTTAATGATGGTAGGACGACTGGAGATATTCACGGTTGTCACACTTCTGATTCCAGGATTTTGGAAACAATAGACCCAGTCAAAATTTGCCTTTTATACCTTAAAAAGTATGATACCGTTTCAATTCACGTCGTAAGTTTTGTGATTGCTCATTAGTCACTTTGTCTAAGAGTTTCCAGAAACGCGGACCATGGTTCATTTCAACCGTATGACATAATTCATGAAGGAGAACATAATCAATCAAAGGCCAAGGCAATAGCATTAATGAAAGCGAAAGATTTATCCCTTTACGAGCCGTGCAGCTTCCCCATCGTGTGCTACTTTTATTAATCTTCACCGACGAGAAAGAAAAATGATTCGTCAAAGCCAGTGCATTTAACCTTTCCGGCAACAAACGAGTAGCCTCATAGCGTAATATTTTCTCAATCCATTTTCTCAAAAGAGCTTGTACACGACTATCTGCAAAATTCGTTTTAGCCGGACATGCTATATTCAACACATTATTTTCCAGACTCATATAAAAGTGATCCCGATCCGTACAAAACACATGTAAGCTGAAGGAAACCGTTTTCATCTCTGTATTTTCCGTTATCAGAGGTGGAGCCGGATATTTAGCAAGCGAAGCACGCAACCGATCCTTATTTAATTGAATAAAATCAATCAGTCTGTCTATATTTTCCCATTGCGGCAGCGTTGCAATCACTACGCCTTTCAATACTTGCAACCGCATGTGCACTGCCCGAGTGCTTATCCGTACAGTTACATCACCTAAATCAGGATCATGTATCTTCTTTTCTACCATAACACAAAAGTAGTACTTTAACCACAAACATAATATAGAGAAAATACGTATCTTTGCACAAACAAAATAAAGATAACAAGAATCATAAATAAATACAATCATGAGCAAGAAAGCAATTTTACTTATCTGCGACGGATGGGGAATCGGAGACCATCAGAAAGATGATGTCATTTTTTGTACTCCTACTCCATACTGGGATAATCTGTTAAAAACATATCCAAACTCTCAGCTCCAGGCTTCAGGTGAAAACGTTGGTTTGCCTGACGGACAAATGGGCAATTCGGAAGTTGGCCACTTAAACATCGGTGCAGGTCGTGTCGTATATCAGGACCTGGTAAAAATAAATCGTGCATGTCGTGACAATTCAATTCTAAAGAATCCTGAAATCATCCGAGCTTACAGTTACGCAAAGGATAATAACAAACAGATTCATTTTATGGGTCTCGTTTCTGACGGAGGTGTTCACAGTTCATTAGAACATCTGATGAAACTCAACGATATCGCCAAAGAATATGGCATCAATAAAGCTTACGTCCACTGTTTCATGGATGGCCGCGATACGGATCCGAAGAGCGGTGTCGGTTTCATCAAACAGCTAGAGAATCACCTGAAGACAACAGGTGGCAAGATCGCCTCAATAATTGGCCGTTATTATGCCATGGACCGTGATAAACGCTGGAATCGGATCAAAGAAGCTTACGATATGCTTGTAAACGGTAAAGGTAAAGAGTCTGAAAATATGATAAAAGCCGTAGAAGAATCATATGCCGATGGTGTAACGGATGAATTCATCAAGCCTATTGTGCACACAGAAAATGGAAAACCCGTTGCAAAAATCGAAAAGGGAGATGTGATTATCTTTTTCAACTTCCGTAATGATCGCGCCAAAGAACTTACGGTAGTTCTGACACAGCAGGACATGCAGGAAGAAGGAATGCACGTCATCTCCGACCTGCAATATTTCTGTATGACGCCTTATGATGCAAACTTCAAAGGTTTGCATATTCTTTTCGACAAGGAAAATGTAAATAATACGTTGGGCGAATATCTCTCATCGAAAGGGAAATCACAACTTCACATAGCCGAGACAGAAAAATATGCACATGTCACATTCTTCTTTAATGGTGGTCGCGAAGCCCCATACGAAGGTGAAGATCGTATTCTTGTCCCTTCACCGAAGGTTGCAACCTACGATTTAAAACCGGAGATGAGCGCATTCGAAGTAAAAGACAAACTGGTTGAAGCTATCAACACAAAGAAATACGATTTTATTGTTTGCAACTATGCCAACGGAGACATGGTGGGTCATACGGGAGTCTACGCAGCTATTGAAAAAGCGGTAATAACAATCGACGCATGTCTAAAAGACACTGTAGAAGCAGCAAAGGCCAACGACTATGAAGTGATTATCATTGCTGATCATGGAAATGCCGATCACGCCATGAATGAAGATGGTACACCAAACACTGCTCATTCATTGAATCCTGTTCCATTTGTATATGTTACAAAAAGCAAAAATGCAAAAGTCGAAAATGGCATCTTAGCTGATGTTGCTCCATCAATTCTTCACATTATGGGCTTAGCACAGCCAAAAGAAATGACCGGACACGCATTAATCAAGTAATCATCTTATCCATAAACCGTGGACAATTGGAGTCAGTTGAAAACATTTTAAATCTGCCTTCTAATTGTCCACTTGTTATATCTATTACATATGTTTCAGATAGACAAAACACTAGTTAGCCTCGACGTTATAGAAAGCCTGTTCGTCTGCAATATTTCCTGCTGTAAAGGAGCTTGTTGTATAGAGGGAGATTCGGGCGCACCTCTTAAAAAAAGTGAAATACCGGAACTTGAAAAAGCACTGCCTATTGTTTGGAACGACCTTTCATCCAAAGCGCAAGAGATAATAAAAAAACAAGGAGTCGCCTATATTGATATTGAAGGAGAAATAGTAACATCAATTGTTGACAACAAAAATTGTGTATTCACTTATTATGATAAGGACGGCACTTGTAAATGTGCCCTCGAAAAATCCTACCTCGAGAAAAAGATATCTTTTCGAAAACCAATATCCTGTCACTTGTATCCGATCCGAATAACCGATTACGATACCTTTTCAGCTGTAAACTATAATCGCTGGAAGATATGTAAAACAGCAGAGATTCTTGGCAAAAAGGCGAACATCCCACTTTATCAATTTCTCAAGGAGCCGCTCATCCGACGTTTTGGAAGCGAATGGTATGAACAACTTGATACACTTGCCCGAGAATGGAAACGACAGAAAGGAAGCGAATAAAATCGGATATCTATTCTTCAACCTTCTGAATCAAATCCAGAGATTGACCTTCCTCCTTAAGGAATGTTTCTATATGTCGCTTTTTCTTTTCTTCCAAAATTTCGTTAATAGCTATCAATATACCCGTTTCTTCAACCATTCCAAACCCATTATTGATCGCCGTACCAAAAACACGCATTTTGGGTGAAAGACTCATATAAGCATTCACTAATGGAGGCACATTAATTCCGAACTTTCTTACCTCCTGATTCAGAATCCTATAATTTTCTTTGAAAGAATCATGCATAAAAAGATATTTCATCTTTTCGACATCCGTATTTGTTTCCAGCGGTATGATTGGAGTAATCAGCTTTTCAGGGTCAGGAAAATGTTTTGTTAAAAAATAAAGAATCATATTCCTCGCTTCCTGATTGTAGCTATTATACATTGTTACCTTCCCAAAATAATATTGCAAACGAGGATCAATGACAGACAATGCCCCCAACCCATCCCATAAATTATCCAGAACAAACAACCCTTTTGATGAAGCACGTGTTGATTCATACTCAAGAGTCACGAATGAACGTCCCAACTCAACAGTAAAAGGAAGATAATCCTTAATAAACTTTTCGGAAAAATTAAATAAAGTAGAAGTCGCTAAGATAGGCTTTCCGGCTTCATCGAACTTCACGTCCGAACCGCAAAGGAATCGATATCCTCCCAATATTTTTTCATCCTTAGGACTCCATACGATCAATTGCCGATAAGCATCTTCCATTGTATCGTACTTATCAATATCTACCGATAAGCCTGTTCCTCCTCCATAATAACGAAATGCGATCTCGCGCAATCGCCCAATTTCCTGCATCACATTTGGTGAATCGTGAGCTGTCACTATATATATATCATTGTTTGACCTGTTCGTTCTTCTAAGCTTCTTTTCCTTTGTCAATTCCGACTTTAAAAGAGCGACGTCAACCGGTCGAATAATTTCTTGCATATATTTATTGTTGTTCTTTCAGATTATATACTTTCATTTTCATCCATTCTGCCCATTCCAGTGGATTCATACTACCGCTAAATACACGCCAAGAAACGGGCTCTCCAAAATAAACATGAAATGTTTTGTGCTTATTTCTGAACATTTCATCCGGCAAATATATCATTTCATAATTCATCTTTATACCCAAAGCCTTCCGAATATTCGCAAAACGATAAAAAAAATTTGAATTTTCTCCTTCAAAATATACCGGTACTACATCACGTTGATACTCCACTGCTTTTTGAATAAACGATTTTTTCCATTCCAAGTCTTTTATAAGTCCATGATGCCGTCGCGAACACAATCCGGCCGGAAATGTTATAATCTGTTTATCCGAAGCATACGCCTGCTCCATTATTTGAACACTGTTCCGATCCTGAGATCCAAATTTATTAATAGGAACAAATATCGATTTCAAATTTGGCAAATACATCAACAAATCATTTACCAAATAACGAATATGTCCACCAAAATGTTCGCCAACGATAGCAGAAAGACATATACCATCCAAACCACCTAGCGGATGATTAGATGCAAAAATATATCGCTTATTTGCTGTAATATGATGTTTTCCATGTAAAACGAGCTTCAAATCAAAGTAAGCAACCAATGATTTCATAAAATCCACACCATCTTTATCATGATAGCGCTTCAATATATCGTTCAGCTCATCCTGATGAATAATGTGAATCAAATAATTTATGACACAATTCGGAATCTTTTTCGCAACAGAAGGTATCTTCTGCATTAGAATTTTACGAACGTCTATCTGCATTATCTCTTCATTCATCATAATAATCTCTTTCGTGGGACAAAGATATAGCTAATAATTAAAACTAAGCCTTTTCAAAAAAAGAAATTAAAACGCTCGTACAACAAATTCTTTATCGTTTACGTTTTTATATAAAAAAACACAAGCAGACTATTCAAATTTCAAACAAATGAAGTAATTGATTAATTTAAAAACAAATAGAGTAAAGAGTCATTGGCATAATAAACATTATTTAATTATTTCCCCTCTGAATTTTTACTTTTTTTGTGTAAATATTAAATTAAAACATGCGTTATTTGCATTGTTAAAAAGAGAACAAGAACAATATGAGGAAGTCAACAATTTGGTTGCTTACAGTGGTGATGGCATTTGCTTTTGGCGGATTGCTCTTTTTACAAGTAAAATATGTTAGCATTATCCTTAAAAAGAGTAGCGAGCAATTCAATGAAACAGTAAAGCGATGCGCTCTCCAAGTTTCCAAAAACCTGGAATTGGATGAGACGCGTAAATACTTGGAAGAAGACATCAGCCGCGATGAAGCCAACAATTACCTATACCAAAATAATCAAAACGAATTAAATCAGGTTGTAAGTGAAGAACAGTACGTTCATCAATACACTGATTCAAATGGAAACATTCATCAAATTGAAATGCAAAGTAACATTTCAACTCACAAAATTTCTCCTATCTCCTCTTTAAGCAGAGGTAAATCATCCAATAGTATTGTCAGTACTTCCAGAGATCTACAGCAGACTTTGAAGCATCGTTATCAATATCAAACGGGATTGATCGATGAAGTCATTCTGAATATCTTATATACAGCAAACTTGAAACCGATAGAAGAACGTGTAGATTTTAAAAAATTGAATGATTATCTGAAGACGGAGTTTTTAAACAACGGTCTAAATCTGCCTTTCTACTATTCGGTAATAAACAAAGACGGAAATACAGTCTATCAAACCGGAGCTATTCCTTCGACATCGGATGTTATTGCTCAGGTGCTATTTCCTAACGATCCTCCTTCAAAGCAAAGCTACCTACGGGTATTCTTTCCAACGAAAGGCGATTATATAAACAACTCTGTTACATTCATTGTGCCATCTATCTTATTCTCAATCATTCTATTGGTAACTTTCATTTTTACCTTATACATCGTGTTCCGTCAAAAAAAACTATCAGAAATGAAGAACGACTTCATCAACAATATGACTCACGAGTTGAAAACACCTGTCTCCACCATTTCGCTGGCCGCACAGATGTTGAAAGATTCAGATATCACAAAGAGTCCGGATGTATTCAAACACATTTCCGGAGTCATCAACGACGAAACAAAACGGCTAAGTTTTTTGGTCGAAAAGGTATTGCAAATGTCGCTATTCGAACGTCAGAGAGCAGCATTAAAATTAAAAGAGCTTGATGCAAACGATTTGCTGGCAAGCGTCGCAAACACTTTCGCTATCAAAGTGGAAAAATACGGTGGAACGATAGACATCGATTTGCAAGCAGAGAACTCAAACATATATGTTGACGAGATGCATATCACTAATGTACTGTTCAATCTTTTGGACAATGCGGTCAAATATCGTCGTTCGGATGTTCCTCTGACTTTAATGTGTCGCACATGGAATGAAAATGGAAAACTGCAGATATCTATTGAAGATAACGGGATTGGCATCAAGAAAGAATACCTAAAGAAAGTATTCGACCGTTTCTTTCGTGTACCTACAGGAAATGTTCACGATGTAAAAGGGTTCGGGCTTGGACTTGCTTACGTCCGCAAAATAGTGGAAGACCATAAAGGCTCAATCAGAGCCGAAAATGGTGCAGATAATATCGGGACAAAATTTATTATTACTTTACCTCTTATAAAAAGTTAGTTTATGGAAGAAAAACTTAAGATCTTCTTTTGTGAAGATGACGAAAACTTAGGTATGCTCTTAAGAGAGTACCTGCAGGCAAAAGGTTACGTAACAGATCTTTTCTCTGATGGAGAAGCAGGTTACAAAGGTTTCACCAAAGGGAAATATGACCTTTGTGTATTGGATGTAATGATGCCCAAGAAAGATGGCTTTACATTAGCACAAGAAATTCGTTCGATCAATCCGGAAATTCCTATTATCTTCCTTACAGCCAAGACTATGAAGGAAGATATCTTAGAAGGATTCAAGATTGGTGCAGATGATTATCTGACAAAACCGTTCAGCATGGAAGAGTTGCTGCTTCGTATTGAGGCTATTCTCCGCCGTGTGAAAGGCAAGAAAATTAAAGATATCCCATTCTACAAACTTGGCAAGTTCCTGTTTGATACACAAAAACAGACTTTGACGATTGGAGATAACGTAACCAAACTCACCACCAAGGAATGCGAGCTTTTGAGTTTACTTTGTGCTCATGCAAATGAGATACTGGAACGTAATTACGCACTGAAGACCATTTGGGTTGACGACAATTATTTCAATGCCCGCAGCATGGACGTTTACATTACCAAACTGCGTAAATTATTGAAAGAAGATCCGGGAATCGAAATCATCAACATTCACGGTAAGGGCTACAAACTCATCACGCCTTCAGGTGAAGAGCAAGCTCGCGAAGAAGGCATTCAAGTGCTTTAATTGGTGAAAATAAAGAGGCTTACATTCTTTCGAAAGTCTCTTAATGAAAAAGCCTCGAAAAAATATTTTTCGAGGCTTTTTCATTACCTTCTCTGTTACAGTGTAACCATCACCTGACTACCATCATATTTGACCTCTTTTCCTGAAGCATCGGCATCAAAAGGTTTCGGATTCTTACTATCAACCGTTATGATAGTGAATATACGCGCTTTCAACATTCCCGCGAACGACCCTTTACGAGCACCAATAGTCAGCGTATTTGTACTATCATTATATATAAATGAAATCGTTGAATACTTTCCTTTCTCATAATTATAGTTCACGTTTTCATCTTCATAAAGCGTGAATACAGCATTATCTCCTCGATAAATATATAAACGGATATTATCAGCCTGCTTTTCATCGGCATACTGTATTTCAGGTCCTACAGGAATAATTGAGCCTGCGCGTACATAAAGAGGTATACGTTCGTATGGTGCTTCAACAACCGCCTTTTCACCTCCACTCCGGAATTGTCCTGTATAGAAATCATACCATCCAACAACTTTCGGGAAATAGACTTCACGTGTTCTCGCTCCGAACTTATAAACAGGTGAAACCATCAGGGCTGAACCAAACATAAACTGATCGCCAATATTACGCACCGTTTCATCATTTTCAAAATCCATCACAAGCGGACGCATAATCGTATAATCCTTGAAATAGACACGACCGGCCAACGAATAAATGTAAGGCATCAGGCGGTAACGCAACCTCATATAATATGCAATACTTTTGTAGGCAGGATGCGTTTCAGGCGCAATATTCCATATCTCCCGAAACGGGAACTGTCCATGTGCTCTGTATAGAGGTACAAAGGCGCCAAATTGGTACCAACGGGTATTTAATTCACGCCATTCCTTTAGGTCAGCATTTTCTACCTTTTTCTTATCCCATTCCAACTGAGCAGCCACATAGCGATCTTCCACACAGAAACCACCAATATCCATTGTCCAATAAGGGATTCCACTGACAGCGAAATTGAGTCCTGCAGATATCTGCGCCTTCATATCTTCCCAACGTGTAGCGATATCTCCACTCCATGTAGCCGTTGAATAACGCTGCAATCCTGCATAACCCGAACGAGTAAGCAGAAACACACGCTTATTATTGTCTACGCCACGCTGCCCGTCATAAATCGCTTCTGCATTCATCAATGCATAAGCGTTGAAATATTCTGTAGATGATCCCAAGGCAGTCGGCCCGCACAACGCTTTGCGGTAATCCATATCCGTGCAGTCGCGTACATTCGGTTCACTGGCATCCATCCACCAGGCATCAATGCCTAAAGGATAGAGCTTATCATACATCTGTTTCCAAAATAGTTTACGGGCACCCGCACTGTAAGCATCATAAAACGAATAGTGATAACCCTGCCCGATCCAGTCAACCAGACTATCTTTCACCGACTGCTGATACATCCATCCATTTCTGTCGAATTCTTTATAATGCTCAATACCCACATAGAACTTCGGCCAAACCGAAATCATCATGTGCCCGTTGAGTGCATGAATTGAATCGACCATGGCTTTCGGATCAGGAAATCGTGATTTATCAAAATCATGGCTTCCCCATTGTGTTTCAGGCCAATAATTCCAATCGAGCACAATATTGTCAATCGGGATCTTCCGATCGCGAAACTCCTTCAATACGCTGACGATTTCTGATGAAGTCTTATATCGCTCACGACTTTGCCAGAATCCCATTGCCCATTTTGGCATAATCGGAGCTTTGCCTGTCAATGTCCGGTAGCCACTGATCACCTCATCCATATTCTCACCGGCAATGAAATAATAATCCAGCTGCTGTGTCATCTCGCTCCACCACGACTGCCGATTCTGTTCTTCAGAATTCACCGGTGCCAGAGCGCGTAATCCACAATATGATGAAGTCCCGTCAGGAAGCCATTCAATACGAATGGGCACGCGTTTGCCTGCAGCCAAATCTACAGCGAACTTATAACTGTTAGGATTCCAAGCTGTGCGCCAGCGTTCAGGAAGAACCAATCTATTGTCAATGTATACCTTTATATATCCTGCAGAATAAAGGATAAACTTAAATTCTCCACTTATTAAAGGCTCCAAATCACCTTCATACACAATTTTTGCTCCTTTCAAGGCAAAGTTTTGTGGTAGATTCTTGATGGTTTTTAAGTCTTCAAAATAGATAGAATCTTCCTGCCGAAGAATAGTCTCACCCGTAGCAGAGATATAAGTTCCGGTTAAGGCCCCCTCTTCGCTATTCTTGTCATACAGTTTGAACAGATGATTCAACTGCGAATAATCAACAGGTGAACCGAAACGACATAACGAATAGCTATCCAACAAGAATCCATAATTCTTGTTGGATACTACAAAAGGTATCGATACTTTCGTGTTGTATTGAAACAATTGCTCGTTCTTTCCTTTGTAGTTAAATTCGTCTGACTGATGCTGTCCTAATCCGAAAAACGACTCATCATCAAGAGAATCAAAGACCTGACGGATAGTGTATCCATGTGTTCCGTCAACAGTTATCGGTTGAAAAGTCTTTCCTCCTCCACTTTTTTCGCGCAAAATGGTTTTACCATGATTATCCGTAAACCACACTTCACCTGTAGATGTCAGCACATATACTTTCACGTGTGAAGTAGAAACAATCACCGTATCTTCATTTTGACACACATGCGATGGAGTATGTGTTAAACTATTAAGAACGATTAAACTCGGCCGGTCATTGAATTGTCTGTCAGGAGTTGCCGAGACATGTATAAGATTCTCCCCCATAACTTGTATCCTGACCAACGAAGGTCCGCCGCTTATCCGGTAACTGACGGGAATAACAACGCCGTGGTTTGTTTGTTCAAAAGCTCCCATCTGGAACGAACACAGTAATAATGTCGCGATCAGAGATGAAAAAATGTTTCTGATATTCATGACGTATAAATATTTAAAGTAAATTCAAAATTCAAAAAACTCTTAGTCAATAGCCATCTGACTCACTAAGAACAAAAATAGGTAAATATATGAACAAATTTTCATATTCTTCAGAACAAAAAAAGACAGTATTCCTAATAAAATCTGATTAAAAACATAGTCGCCTTACAAAAATTGCTCTTGAACAATACAAAATTTCATTATAGAATACCTGCAAAAATGCATATTATTGTATACAAATAACCATCAATAAAGCGTTTTCTTCAGGCGAAAATGAACTAATCTATTGTCAATGCAAGAGAGAAAAACATTAGTTATCAACTATTCTGCGAGGAACCCAATACCAAAAAGTCGAACCTTTGCCAAGTTCTGACTCAACACCTATCTTGCCATTGACTTTGGTGATAATTGCCTTACAGATAGGCAAACCGATCCCTGT
>JAQWBH010000313.1 GCA_028707405.1 Parabacteroides sp.
TAGTGAAAAACAATGAGATTGACTTCCCATCAACCGAAGAAATAGTGGCAATTTACGGTCCCAATGGGACTGGCAAAACCAGCCTTATTAAGGTTTTAGCAGGATCAACAGGCACTAAGGTAGAGTATGAGTTCGATGGAACAACGTATACCTCAGGATCAAATATTTTCCACATCATAAACGACCAGAACAACAGGAATATTATTGTCGGAGAAACGAAAGACTTTTTTATTGGTGATAATATCAAACGCGAATTTGAGTTGCAGAAATATTTGACTGAAGAACGCGGGAAAATTATAGGTGAAATCATCTCCAAACTAAAATCCAATCATGGTATTTCTGCCGCCAACAGCCCACTACTCGAAATTATTAGCGATTTGAATATTTCCGCAATAGTTAAGGACATAGTTAATACCAAATCGAAAGGTGCGAGATTTTCAACCGAGGTAATAATTGGAAAGTTCAAGGCGCTCCCCCTAGTAAACCTCAATATCAACGAGGAACAACAAGCAAAATTGAGCTTCCTCAAATCAGATTACACAAGTAAGAATTCAATAATTCAACAAATTGAAAAACTTGGAACGCAGACGATACAATCTAATCCTCAGGTCCATGAAATTGAAGAAAACACAGAAGCGATCAGCATTCTTGGACGGTTCCACAAAGATCAGTGTATCGTTTGCGATACAAATGATATCGACTGGAAATCTTTGCTAACAGCAAAAACTGCCAACCGTGAAAAAATTATGGGGGCTTTGGATAAAGATTTGAAACCATTTATCGAGAAAATCATTAGTTTAGTACCAAGTACTGATCCGTTCAATATTAAAACCTTGTTACTTGAAGCAATCAGTAAAGGAGAAAAAAATAACATAGACGCACTTATAGCTGATTTCAAAAATATTAAGGACTTGTTTAATCGACTGGTTCTTAATGAGTTAGCAACGGTTTTTACATGTAGTGAATTGCCAGCGAAAATGGACGAATATCAAGCACTGTTGTCGGAGAAACCTGAAATAACCGAAGAAGATATGCTTTATATTGAAGAAATTATAAGCAACAGTATGGGTAAAAAACTCTCATTAGAACGTGACGAGAATAAGAATCTTCGCATCACCTTATCCAATCAAGAGTTCTTGGGAAAAACTCGGGACGAGTTGCCATTAAGCACGGGAGAACAAAACTTTTTGTCGTTGACTTTTGAATTCTTAAAAGCCAAAAACTCATCTTGTCCCATTGTTGTTATCGATGACCCTATATCGAGTTTTGACTCAATTTATAAGAATAAGGTTGCCTATGCTATTGTCAAAATGCTTCATCATAAGAAGCGGATTGTTTTAACTCACAACACAGATTTGCTGCGGTTGCTCGATGGGCAATATAAGAGAAGCTACAAACTATATTTGCTTAATAATACTGATGGTGAAGAGAATGGATTCATTCCATTAAAAAACAGAGAGCAAGAGATGCTGATAAGTCTTGAAAAGCTACTCGCTGCTTTCAGGGGAGACATCCTTGACCACGTTACAGAAATGAATATATTCCTGATTTCAATGATTCCGTTTATGCGCGGCTATGCAAACATTATAAACAACAAAACGCTTACCGAGCGTTTGACACAACTGATGCACGGATATAAGACTGAAAAAGTCGATATTGCAAAAGCCTATGTAGCGTTGTTCGGCAACAAGGACGGAAGGATACCAGATACCTATGAAGTATCCGTCCCAGATATCTTGAGTAAGACAGTTGACGGCGTTAACATCCTTGATAACGGACATTATCCGTTGCTGGATAAAACCTTGCGTCATTCGTTTGCATATCTATTCTTGCGGCTGTTAGTGGAGAAGAAACTGGTCGAGAAGTTCAGCATTAATATCAATCAGAACAAGCAACTGGGGCAAATTATCAATGCGGCTTATCCTGACGAGAACGACATCACTCAAATCCGCCATCGAATTAGGCTGACCTCCAAGAAGACTCTGATAAACGAGTTTAACCACTTCGAGGGGAATTTGAGTATTTTTCAACCTGCGATTGATATTACAGACCACGATCTTGGAAAAGAACGGACAGACATAGTTACTTTTGTCAGCAGTCTTTAAAACAAAAAGCTTGTAGTTGCCATAAGTATTGGAACTTACAGGCTCCAGATTTTAAAATTAGAAATTATCGACTTGTTCCCGAGAACGGATAAAAGCTATAAAGATACCTTGGACATATTTCCACGCACGGATAATTCCATAAAAACCACTATCGACCTATTCCCGCGAACCAACAAAAAGAAAAACACACTCTAGACATCAAGGTGAGCCTATCGTTCCACGTTGAGACTGTTGTCTTGATGTCACGTAAAGATAAATAACAGGCCCGTAAAGGCCTAAAATCAGAGGTTTCCAGACTTTCGGTAATGATCGCCGATAGCTGGGACCCTTTCTTTTTACCTTTCATAAGTAGTGTGGACCTTAAAAGAATTTTCGGGTTGAGGCTAGATAACTGCTTTTTGCTCTGCGAGTTAAGGGAACTGTTGTTTTTAGGATAGGTTGAAACTAGAGAACTGTTGTCAAAGGAACATAGTGAAAGGCAGTAGTCCCATTACAGAACTACTGCCTTGTTTGAAATTCTCTTACTAAATCTTCACGGCAAATGTGTTGTTGCAGGATTGCCCTCATACGCTTGATCATATCATTAACCGATGACTGTGGCTTGTTTATAAGGTTGGCGATGGTACGCTGTGATTTATGCATATTCCGGCACATCCGGACGGCGAATCCGGAGGCATCCGGACAGGCATACCGGCAGTATCCGGACACCTTGTCGAATATGTATTTTGATCTAAGGTTTAATCCAAAGGCTTAATCAGATAACAATTTACATTGATAACCCTCCAACATTTTATTAACAAGAGCTGCTCTTTTTTTCCCTATCCGATTTAACACGGTAGGATTAAGGTCTTGGGCATTGAACAGCATCCTTGGGTAGTTGTTTGCATAATGGATAATAATACTTTTTAATTCTGTATGGCTTATTTTTCTTGATAGATAGGCATCACAGACGTTTATTATTTCTGCAGCAAGCATTTTGACAGTGGTTGGGTACAATAAAAATTCCATAATACACCTCTGGGATTCATAACTTTTTTGTTCTTTAGTGATTATTTTTGTACCATAATTGTACATACATTTTTTGTTTTAAGCAATATCTATCAATGTAAATCCGGCATTTTTAGAGTTTTTACTATTTTTTTCGCCATTACTTCCCGCATGGATATTTTTGAGTCAAGGGTTATGATATATGAATTGTGAATAACCCTATCCATGATGGCGTCTGCAATTGTAGGATCTGGAAACAAATCATACCACTGAGTGTGGGAAATTTGTCCCGACAGCACCGTGGAAGTTTTATTGTACCTACTTTCAGTAATTTCAAGGATATCTCTGCTTTCTTCAAGAGTATAGGATTTAAGACCGATATCATCTAATATTAACAGATTGATGTTTTGGAGTTGAGTCATAAACCTGGAATATCGGTTTTCGTTTTTAGCCTCTTGTATTTCAAGCAAAAGTTCCGGAATTCTGAAATACTTGACAGTATAGTTATGGCGGCAAGCGTTATTTCCCAGGGCACAAGCTATAAAGGTTTTTCCACTGCCGGTTTTGCCGGAAATTACAATATTCAGTTTTTGCTCAATAAAAAAGCATGTAGAAAGGGTTTGGATTGTTTTTTTATCAATTGTTCTTTCGGTTGAGTAATCAATATCTTCCAGACAGGCATTTTGTCCTAAATTTGCTCTGCTTAAAAGTCTTTTGATCCGTGAATTCTTCTTTGCCATCCACTCTTTTTCTACCATAATTCCGAGTCGTTCTTCAAAGGACAGCTCTCTCAATGAGTGATCGGGATCGCTCATCATCTGTGCCATGACTTTTAGCTTTAGCTCCTTTAGCTTTTCCACAGTAGGGTTATTAAGCATTGATGCCACCTCCTGTGTAGGCACTGCTGCCCCTAACGTTATTATGTTTTATGATTTTCTCAGTAGCACTTTTAGCTGCTTTAACTGTTGTTTGTTTGAGTATGATACTGAAATATTTATATGAACAAATATTTTTACCAAGAGCTTCTTGACTGGCCCTTTCCATGATGTCACTTGAATGATTTTGACCAAGCCGCATCACTCCCATGCAGGAGCGATAGGTCTGTACCGGATATTCACGGCTTTCAAGAATTCGTTTTATGAGTTCCCGGGTGTTTGGGCCTATTTTTTCAGCCCAGGCAAGAAACCGTTCGGGATTCCATCCAGATACAGCTTTATGTGCTTCCGGCATATGTTCTGGTAATGTGACATATCGTTTAAACATGTTGTAATTTCTCTGATATGCAGCTACTCTTTCACTACCAATATATATTTCAATAGTTTTAGAGGTGGCCCGGATCGAACAAGGGCGACCGACATATGAGTAATGCACGCTATAGAAAAATCCTTCATAATCAACATGATAATTGAACTGGATCTTTGTCTCTTTCCAACTGGAATATTCATATTTCGTGGAAGGTAACGGTTGTAAGCAGGGCTTGTCTATTTTTTCAAAGGCAGTCAACCTATTTCCTTCCATCTTTTGAAAGGGACGTTTAATAAATTTTAACAGTTCATCCTGGATTGCCTGATTTATCTCATAGATACTGAAAAATTGTCTATTGCGGAGAGCAGCAATGATTCTTCTGGATACATTACCAACCATATTTTCATCTGCTGCCTTGTCCTTTGGCCTTCTAACCCTAGCAGGGACTAATATTGTGCCATAATGTCTGGCCATTTCGTTGTAGCTTTTATTTAATACCGGATCTACCAAATCGGGGACGATCACAGCAGTTTTTGTGTTATCGGGAATAGTTACTTTAGGAACTCCGCCAAAATATTCATAAGCCCTGACATGGGCATCTATCCAACTTGATAATTTTGTATCTTTATATGCATAGGCAAAGGGATAGGCACTTGCCGGCAGGACGGCAACAAATATGTATGCCGGTTTAATTTCACCGGACCCTGGGTCTACATAGGGCATAGTACTTCCTGCCCAATCAACCTGTACTTCTTCCCCTGCTTTATGTTCTATGTGCATTTCAAGCTTATTAACTTTTTTAAAGTTCCTGTACCGTTCACAAAACTGGGTATACATGATTCCATTGGGGTGCTTTTCCTTATATTCCTCCCATAGAAGCATTAGGGTAACGTGTTTTTCCTTCATTTCATAGAAAACGTACTCCATATTTGGCTCAGGTATTGTATTTTTGTTTTCTACAGGTGGATAGAGCAAAGACATCAATTGTTTGTCACTAAGATCTACCGGCCAGGTTATCTTAGCTTTTTTAGCACGTTCAAGCACTTCTGATACGGTGGTTTTACCACAATTGCAGGACTTTCCGATTTCCCTTAGGGATAGTCCTAATTCATGTTTTAGTCTTAGTATTTCTTTTGCTTTCAGCATGTCCAGTCTCCTCATCTTTTGGCCCCCTTTACTCTGTCTGATTAAAGGGTACCGTTTTTTTATTAACTCGACAAGGTGTCCGGATATGCCGAAATTACTGTCCGGATGCAGCCGTTACGCTGTCCGGATGTTTCCGGAATGGGTGTCCGGATATGGCCGAAATACGCACTGAAGTTACAGAATCATATACCACCGTATCTCACGCCGTTTGGAAAGATGCTAAAGGCAGGATAATTGATCTTCATATATTTAAATTCAACGAACAAG
>JAQWBH010000314.1 GCA_028707405.1 Parabacteroides sp.
CACCTACGGTTGATCGTCACATCTACGATATCGTTAAGAATATGCCTATGGCCCAGACAAACAAGATTGGTGGTATCTCATTTGCAGGATCAAACAACCGTTACAACAGTTTTCAGATTGATGGTACAGTAAGTAACGATGTTTTTGGTTTGACTTCTTCAGGTACCAATGGAGGTCAGTCTAATGCCAATCCAATTTCCATGGATGCTATCCAAGAAATTCAGGTTGTTGTTTCACCTTTTGATGTTCGTCAAGGCGGTTTCACCGGTGGTGGTATTAATGCTATTACCAAGCAAGGAACGAACAAATTTCATGGATCGGCTTATACCTATTATACCAATCAAAAAATGTATGGTAAGTATAATGCCGCTAATAATTATGAAGAATCTAAATTAGATACCCAGCATACAACGACTTACGGTTTTTCTCTTGGTGGTCCGATTATCAAGAATAAGTTATTTTTCTTCGGCAATGTTGAAAAAATCAGTGAGACCTATCCGTCGCGCTATTATCCGGGATCATCTAATTATGCTAATTCTTTAACGCCTGCTATTGCCGATCAAATTTTAGCCCGGTATCAACAAGCTACCGGAATTAAGGATATTTATGGTGCTCGTGATATTGATCAGAGTTCATTAGGAATTTTGGCTCGTGTTGATTGGAATATTGATAGCAATAATAAGTTAGCTATTCGTTATCAGCACAATAATTCTTCTTCAGATAATTATAACTCAGGTAGCAGTACTTATTATTTCAACAACAGTGCTTATACCATGAAGAATAATACTAATTCATTTGTGGCAGAATTGAACTCACATATCAGTAATGTGTTGTATAACGAATTCCGTGGATCTATGACATTTGTTCGTGATCATCGTGAAATACCTTATGAGGCTCCCTCTATTCAGATAAAAAGTTCTTCTGAAACTGGTAATATAGGGGTATATCTTGGTACAGAATACTCTTCAGGAGCAAATAGATTGAATCAAAATATTTATAGTTTAGAAGATAATTTTTCATTATATCAGGGTAATCATACCATTACGTTTGGTACACATAATGAGATATTTCATATGGAAAATTTATTTATTCAGGGGAATAACGGTCGTTGGATATATAATAATTTATCTGCGTTCTTGAATGATCAGGCTGCCCAATTTGATTATAAATATGCAGATCCGGAAGGTTTTGTTCCTAAATTCAATGCAGGACAATTTGGTTTTTACGCTCAGGATAAATGGGAAATTAATAATAATCTTTCTTTGACTTATGGTTTGCGAATTGATTTGCCTAAGGTTTTTGATAATCCTACAACTAATGAAACATTTAATGCTTCTGTAATAAGTAAGACATATGATGCTGTTGTTGGACGTATGCCGGGCATGAAGGTCCTTTTCTCTCCACGTTTAGGGTTCCGTTGGTATTTGGATGAAGCACATAATACATTGTTTCGTGGTGGTATGGGATTATTTACCGGTCGTGTTCCTTTTGTTTGGTTGTCTAACTGTTTTACTAATGATGGTATTGAGCAGAAAGGTACTACAGTTTATTCTTCATTTGATAAGAAGACTAACGTAACTACATGGGCTCCGTCATTGTCTCAATATGCTTCTGATCCTAAATCGGCAACGGGTTCATCGCCAAAACCTGCTATTTGCACTGTAAGTAAAGATTTTAAATATCCGCAAGTATTACGTTTTGATTTAGCATGGGAACAGAAATTGCCTTATGATATAAAGATGACTCTGGAAGGTCTTTATTCAAAAACTGTAAATAACGTCTATTTTAAAAATTTGGCGTTGACTTCAAACGGGAAAGTTTATGCAGTTTCGGGTAATGAGTCTTCTGCTGCACCTTATTATACTTTGGATAAGAGCAGTTATTCGAGTGTAATTGATTTGGGAAATACAAGTAAGGGCTACACTTATTCATTATCAGCGTTATTAGAGAAAACGTTCGATTTTGGATTGAATGCTACTGCCTCATATACATTCGGACATTCCAAATCTGTATTTGATGGAACTTCTTCTGTGGCTTATTCAAATTGGGGTTATAATTATGCTCTAGACTCGAATAACCCAGCATTATCCTATTCTACATTTGATATTCCGAATCGCCTTGTTGTAACAGTTGGTTACACTACTCCTAAATATGTAAATGGATTATTTAATACTAATGTAGCGTTGGTTTATACAGGTTCAAACGGTATGCGCTATAGTATTACAATGAATGAAAAAGCCGATTACAATGGCGATGGTTGGACAGGTAATTCATTAATGTATATACCGACGCAATCAGAACTGGCTTCTATGAACTTTATCGATATAAAAGATTCTAAGGGGAATGTTACTATGAGTGCGGATCAAAGTCGTACGAATATTGAAAATTGGATTGAAGGTAATAAGTATGCTAAGAATCACCGTGGGCAGTATTCGGATCGTAATTGTTGTCAGGCTCCCTGGGAAAACCGTGTTGACTTACATTTAGCTGAGAATATCTTTGTTCCGAAGAGCTTGAATGGAAGTAAGCTGCAAGTTACATTTGATGTTATTAACTTCGGTAATTTATTGAATAAGCACTGGGGTAAGAATTATAGTTCATATTATAATGTATCTCCTCTTCAGGTATCAAGTGTTGATTCTTCTTCAAAAGTGGCTACATTTGTATACAACGCTAATAACATCGTTAAATTAAGTGATATCTCTTCTCGTTGGCATGCACAGATTGGTTTGAAATATACTTTCTAAGGGTACTAACATAAAAAAATGAGTAGGATATGCTGATTTTCAGAGATTAATAGGCATATCCTATTTTTTATAAGTGAATGGTTTAACTGAAAAATATAAAGGATAAAACAATGAATAGATTTTTGATCTTTGTGGAAATACTTTTGTTCACTGTCTTTTGTATATTGAGTACGGGGTGTGCCAGTTTGAAGCCGCACGACCATTACGTAGTTGTTTTATCAATGGATGCTTTCCGTTCCGATTATCCGACAAAAGCACATACGCCAACTTTGGATTCACTGGGTGAAGCAGGAGTGAAGGCTGCTTTTCGGCCATCGTTTCCGAGCGTTACGTTTCCTAATCATTATGCGATGGCTACAGGCTTGTATCCCGATCATAACGGTTTGGTGGGTAATGCTTTTTATGCTTCTGACATGGATAGCATATATCGTATGGGCAAGACTGATTCGCGCTTCTTTGGTGGTGAACCAATCTGGAATACTGCGGCCAAGCAGGGTGTCCGTTCGGCCATTTATTACTGGGTGGGAAGCGAATATGAGATACAGGGACTCCGGCCTTATATATGGAAACCTTTCGATAAGCATGTCTCTTTCTCTGACAGAGCCGATTCGGTGATCGCCTGGCTACAGATGCCGCCCAAAGAACGCCCTCATTTAATCATGTGGTATTTTGAAGAGCCGGATGTTACAGGTCATGAAGCTTCTCCTGATTCTCCTGTTACATTACGGGAGGTGGAATCATTGGATAAGATTTTGGCCGCTTTTTTCGATAAAGCACGAAAACTAAAGAATTTTAAGAAGATTGACTTTATTGTCGTGGCAGATCATGGCATGGCTAAGATTAAACCTGAATGCAGTATCAATCTTCATGATTATTTGCCGCGTGACAGTTTTAATTATATTTTCGACGGCGTACCCACTTTCTTATATCCCAAGCCTTCTTATTTGAATACGGCCTACGAAATTTTAAAGAAAGTTCCGCATATTGTGGTTTGGAAGAAAGATGAAGTTCCTGCAAAATATGTCTATGGCACTAATCCGCGCGTGGCCGATCTGATTGTACTTCCTGATGTGGGAGCGTATGTCCAGTTTACCGTTCGTCCGAGAAAACCTTCGGCAGGCAATCACGGATATGATAATTTTGCTCCGGAGATGGAAGCTATTTTTTATGCTTCCGGACCTTCTTTCAAGCAGCACGTAAAGTCCCCGGCAATGGCAAATGTTAATCTCTATCTCCTTATTGCCCGGTTGCTTCACCTGAAACCGGCTCCGAATGATGGCGAAGAAGCAGTGGTAAATAGCTTACTGAAATAAATAACCTGTATAGCCGGGAAAGACTGTTCCGTACGCTCTTTTCTATATTGATTGTTGCAGTCATTATCATTTTGATTGGATATGCTTTCTGTATTTGTCATTCATGGACATTTTGAACAGGTTAATGTGACTATAGCCTTTAGAAAGTTAAAATGCTCGCATGGCGGTACTGAAAGGCAAAAAAAATAGAACGAATATGGAACCCATTTTCGTTCTATTTAACTGCTTTGTAGTGCGTCCGGGAGTCGAACCCGGGTTTTCGCCGTGAGAGGGCGGTGTCCTAAGCCACTAGACGAATGCACCCAGTCTTTTGTCAATTGTGTTTTGTTTGACGCCGCGAAGTTAGTTATTATTTTTAATTTGTAAAGTATTTTGTTGAGAAAAAAATAAAAGATTTGTTTGCTCCTGACACTTTGGAAGTAAAAAACTATTTATTCCACTAAAAGGCGTTAAAAAGAGTATCAAATACATTCTTGTTTGATTGTTGTTCCTGTTTATTTGTTTTACCTTTGTCTCAATTTATAATGTTATGTTTGAATATTTAATATCAGTATCAAAATAACTAATATTATGGCAGAACTAAAAGAAAAACTTTTCTCGGAATTCCCTCCGGTCTCTACCGAAGAGTGGGTGGCGAAGATTACAGCCGACTTAAAGGGTGTTCCATTTGAGAAAAAGCTTGTTTGGAAAACAGGCGAAGGATTTAATGTAAATCCTTTCTATCGTAGAGAAGATCTTAAGGATTTAAAAACTACAGATTCTCTTCCCGGTGAATTTCCTTATGTGCGTGGTACAAAAAAGGATAACGATTGGAAGGTACGTCAAAACATTGAAGTAACCAACTTCAAGAGTGCAAATGCAGAAGCTAAAGACTTGCTGACAAAAGGCGTTACGTCTTTAGGCTTTTCAGTGAAAGGCGATGAGGTAAATGCGGAAAACATCACTACGTTGTTGGACGGCATTTGCCCTGTTGCAACAGAGTTGAACTTCAGTACTTGCAATTGCAAAGTAGAGAAGTTGATCACAATCTTGGTTGAAAACTTCAAAACTAAAGGAGCAGATCTTAGCAAATGCTTTGGTTCTGTAGATTTTAATCCTTTTAAGAAACCTTTATTGAAAGGTAAAGTAAATGATAGTTGGGTCGATGATGCCGCCGCTGTGCTCAAAGCCGGCAGAGAACTTCCCCGTTATCGGGTTTTGGGTGTCGATTCATTCTATCTTAATAATGCAGGTGCTTACATTTCTCAGGAATTAGGATGTGCATTGGCTTGGGGTGACGAATATATTTCAAAACTTACAGAAGCAGGTTTTGGAGCTGATGAAGTGGCAAAGAAGATAAAGTTTAATATGGGCATCAGTTCCAATTACTTTATGGAAATTGCAAAGTTCCGCGCTGCCCGTTGGTTGTGGGCTGAAATAGTTGCCGCTTATAAGCCGGTATGCCACTGCCCGACGGAATGTCCTAACAAAGCTAAAGATGGTATGTGTCGTTGTGCATGCAAAATGGAGGTTCATGCTGTGACTTCAGAATGGAATATGACTGTTTATGATGCATACGTAAATTTACTTCGTTCACAGACAGAAACAATGTCTGCTGCTTTGGCTGGAGTCAATTCGATTACCGTTTCTCCATTCGATAAATCTTTTGAAACACCGGATGATTTTTCAAAGCGTATTGCACG
>JAQWBH010000315.1 GCA_028707405.1 Parabacteroides sp.
TTATTATCCATTCCGCAGGCAAACCTCCCATTTTGACAAATACGATTGAGGAATTGTTGGAACAGGTGTTGTAAAATGATTCCATAACGATATAAATGAAAGACAGCCCGATGGAGAGCTGTCTTTTATTTATTCAAATCATGAAGCATACCGTTGATAATCAGAGTCTCCTGTTCCAATGTTGCGTTTTGAATATTGATGTAAGGGCGAACGACTATTTCCAGATTTGCCGAAGCTTCTCGTTGTGCTGCTACCGGTGACAAGAGACCTGCCTTAGTTATTTTCCAAAAGTAGCTGATATCGGCATCACGTAGCGGATCTATTTTGTTTAATTTGCCGGTGATCGCACTGGCTTGTGCCTCCCGACTCAGTTCTATTTCTTGATGAATACAGGATCTGTATTCATCTATTAATGACTTTTGAATGTTCAACTTCACCAAATCCACTGACTGTGTCGTAGATGTTGGCATTCATTTTGGCATGTAAGGCCAGATTAAACCATGTACAGCGTGCGCTGTTGATTGTTTTTCATCATCCCTCTTTCTTTTTGCCAATAATATGGCCTTCTTCATCGATTAGCAAGATAGTAATTTCTCCCTTGGGTAAAAGAGGAGTGCAGTGTTTCAGGCATTGATCAATGACTTTTGGAAAAAAGCGATGAGCATCATCCATATTCAATTGTGTCCATAGTTCTCGTGCCAGAGTAATATTGTTGATGACCATTTGTGCAGCCTTACTGCATCCGGCCTCCGTAGCCAATTGTTTGAGGAAGGATTTGTTCATGACGACATTCCTGCTGTGCGTATCCAGATTGCCTTCTGCCAGCTTTACGGCTTTGCCAATCATAATACCCAGGGTTACGGTCTTAATACTTAGCTCTGCAGCAATCTTAAGTGTGTCGCCAATAAAATTACCATAGTGCACAAATGCTTGTGGCGGAAGTTCAGGATAAAGCTTTTTTATAAACCGTTCGCTTTTTGCTCCTGAGTTGATGACCAAACATGGTGTACCAACAGCTATAGCTACTTCTATCTCTTTCCTAATGGCATCAATGAATGCTTGTGACGAGAATGGGCTGACTACTCCTGAAGTTCCGATGATAGATATGCCGTCCACAACTCCCAGCTTCGGATTGAACGTCTTTTTGGCTATCTCTGTACCACCCGGAACAGTAATAGTTACATCAATTCCTTTTTTACTGAGTGCAGACAGTTCGTTGATAATCATTTGTCGTGGTATACTATTGATGGCAGGTCCGCCTACTTCGAGCCCCAGTCCCGGTAGAGTGACGCGACCAACGCCTTTGCCCTGAAGAAAGTGTATGCCGGGATAAGGACTGTAAGCCACAGTGACAACTATGGCTTGTCCATTCGTTACATCTGGATCATCCCCGGCGTCTTTAATTACCGTAGCTGTTGCGGTATTATTTTTTATATCTGTATGCGAAACGGGGAGCGTCAGCTCTTCACCATCAGGTAGAAAAAATGATACTTCTTGCTGTTTCTCCCGGAGTATCAGCGCAAGCAATGCCGCCTTTGCTGCCGCTGTGGCGCATGAGCCTGTAGTATACCCGCTGCGAAGCGGATAAAACCCGGGCACGAAATGCTCGACCTGTTTACGTAGTCCGTGCACTCCAGTTACAACGATAAACGCTTTGGATAATAATGGACGTTTGACGGCATAGACGGCAATGTGCAATCGTTGTGCTATGTCTACTTTGTTTGCGAACCCGCCTGATTCGCCGCTTTCTTTTGTCAGTATGGCTGCTGGTTGGAGGCGTGCAAATAGTTTTTCTTCTTCCTCTGGATGGTAGAATACCAGCTGTTTCATTGGAAATCCCTGTGCATTTGCCAATTGAATGGACTCTTTACGTTCGAGTATGCGGAAGATGCAGGGATATTTTTCCCAATAAAGGCGTAGTTTACTGATCGTGTGTACGCCGGTAAGCGCTAACAGGTTCGTGATACCATCTTTTTCCAGCTTTTGTATGGCATCATCATAATTGTCGCACCAGATAATGCTTTTATTGCGCGGCGGATATCTCCGCTCGTATCTGACTACAGGTAATGATAGGCGTATGGCTACTTCGGCTACTGTTTGATGTAGCTGTTCTGCGAATGGATGAGCGGCATCTATCAATAACCGGATGTTGTTTTGCAGGCAGAAGTTGGCCATATCGTCAACCCCCATGCCGCCAGAGAGTCTTTTGCCATGCAAACACTCTACCTGCTGCGAATTTTCCTTTGTCGAGTAGAAGTAGGGTGTGCCGGCTTCATCGACTACCTTTACGGCGGCGCGCCCTTCTGTTGTGCCACCTAAAATCAGTATCATGGTCTGAACATGTGTTTGAAATTACTTGCATAGAGATGCGAAAGACCTTCGCGATTATCAATTGCTTCACCTATTACCAATAGTGTGGTCAGAGTCAGATTATTCTCTTTGATAATTTTAGCTAAATCTTTTAGTATTCCTCGATAAATATGTTGATCTTTCCATGTCAGCCTATAGCAGGCCGCAACTGGTGTTTCAGGCGGATATGCTTGCAATAGTTCGGCTTCGACTTCGTCGGCTATTGCGGCACTCAGATAGATGCACATAGTGCTTTGCGATTGTGCCAACAGATGAAGCTTCTCTTTTTCGGGCATGGGCGTGCGCCCTTCACCTCGTGTTAGAATTATCGTCTGTACTCGTTCCGGAATCGTGAATTGAGACTTTAGTTCTGCTGCTGCAGCCTGGAAGGAAGAGATGCCGGGTGTGATGTGATAGCTCATCTTGTATTTATCAAAGAAGGCCATCTGCTCTTCTATGGCTCCATAGATACAGGGATCACCTGTATGTAAACGGATTATAAATAATCCTCTGTTGTAAAACTCCTTTATCAATGCAAACTGCTCTTCTAATGTCATTCCTGCCGAGCTGCGTACAGTTGCACCCGGCTTGGCGTAAAGTGTTAGTTCGTGTGGAACCAGGCTGCCTGCATATAAAATCAGATCGGCCTCTTTCATTATCCTTTTACCTCGGACGGAGATAAGTTCAGGATCACCAGGACCGGCGCCTACGATCTCTATATGACCGTGCCTGCATGCAGCGGCACTCATGGCTACAGCAAATGTGAAATGGCTGTCCGCCGTGATCAGTCCTTTTTGCTTTTCAATCAGCAAAGGCCCATTCTCACTGCTTTTAAGTGCAGTTCCTTCGGCTACTCCGTAGATGCCGGTGATGGTAAAAGCTTTTTTTGAGGGGTTCGGCACAGTGATGTCTTTGAGTTCTTCTGCAGTGTAAATATGTTGTTCTGTCGTTGGCCACTGCTTGTGCAAAACAGTCATTAATGGTTCGTTTTTCTTTAGTTCTATTGTATTGATGGAGGCCAACGAAAACGGACAAAGTTTGTTTTCATGCATTACTAACTCGATGAATGCCGAAATACCTTCCGGATCACATTGTTTACGGCATCCTATGCCCAGATGAAGTACGGCCGGTCTAAAACAAAGAAATGGAATTTCCGCCTCGTAGATGAATGGTGTAACAGCAATCAGTAGGGCAAACTTACTTTGAGGAATATCATTGTAATGATAGAAAATCTTGACGTGCGGGGGAAGGGTACGTTCCAGATATTTTGTGCCATTATCATTTATATCTAGTAATAATGCAGTGGCTTTCTGATTGACGAAAAGAGCAATCAGTTTGTTCATCTCAGAGTGGGTGACTGTTATTTTCCAACCAAATTTTTCGGCTAATAAGTCAAGTGGCCACAGTTCGGTGTTGTCGCTTTGCGTAGTAATAACGGCTTCACCACCTGTGACGGCAGCAATATGCCATGCCAAATTATTAGCGCCGCCTACATGTCCGGACAAAACCGAGACTACATATTTCCCCGTGCTGTCAATACAGACAACTGCCGGATCGGTGTATTTATTACGAATGCACCCGGCGATGCTACGGACGCATATTCCCATGGCTCCGATAAACACGATGTTCGTCAGCTCATGAAAATGATTATTTATGAATTGGCTGTAAGAGGTAATTGTTGTGCAGCTTTCCAACTTATTCTTCGTGTATATTTCGGCATCATTCATTTCTTGCTGTATATTTACGGCCATTGTCAATGCTGTTTCTGAAACTAATATGATAGCTGTCTTTTTCATTCTGCTTTTATTATTTCTATAGGATTAAATTGTTCTACGGTAATACGGATACAATCTGTTATTTGTCTGTTTATTTTTTGTATACCCGTGCGAAAAAGTCTCTGACTTTCGTCGGATACCGAGTTAAATACGATCACTCCACCTGGCAACAAAACCAGATCGATTTGTTTCAGTATCTCTATCAGTTGTCCACCGTGTCCGCCAATGAAGACGGCATCGGGAGCAGGTAATGTGCTCAGGTTAATTGTCAGAAAATTGCCGATAACCGATTTGATACCGGGTGTACCAAACTTGCGACAGTTCTTCAACATTAGTTCAATACCTTCATTCCTTTGTTCAAAGGCCGTAACCTGCAAGTGCGGAAATTGTAGTTTTGCCTCAATGGAAACTGATCCTGTACAGAAGCCGATATCCCAGAACGAATGTCTGTTATGTAAATCAAGCAGGCTCAGCGTGGTCATCCGCACTGGCATTTTGGTGATCATCTTACTGCGTCCGTTGAGTAGATTGAAGTCACTCTCTGGAATTCCGAAGAGATGCTTGCGTTGATATGTTCTTTCGAGCAACAGGCAGTTGGGAAAGAGGAAGTTTTTTCTTATCGTCGCTTCCAATGTCAGGCTGCTGATCTGTTCATCGTCTTCATTACCCAGTGCTTCCCCTACATACATATGGTAATTGTCATATCCGTATTCAAGCATTCGATTAGCAATAGCTGCCGGTGTTTTTTCGCGATCGGTCAGCACACCTATCAGTAATTCTCCATTGATGAGTGCTTCGTCAAGTGCATCCCAGACTCTTCCCGTCAGCGATACATTTCTCATGGACTGATATGGAATGAGCAAACGGTGGGCTAATGTTTGCAATGAGTTGAAGGAAGGAAACATTTTGATGTTGGCTTCCGGAATTTCTCTGTGGATGGTATTGGCAAAGCCGAAAAACAGCGGATCGCCTGAAACAAAGATAACAATTTCTTGATGATTATGATATTGCATGAATACATCGCTGAGCGGAATGGTGATATCAATCCATAATGCCTGATCAGGAAGAAGTGAGGCTGTGATTTCATGATGTCTTTTCCCGCCGGAGAACACTTTCCCTTTTGCAATCATTGATATAGCGTCTGCGGTCAGATTCTGATGCCTATTATCGTTTAACCCTATTATATAAAACTTTTGCATATTCTTATTATTTTAGACATCTCTTCCTGGTCGTAACAAGGGCGCGTCGTTAAAGCTTAAAATGGCGTTGACTAATGTTGCTGCTAGATTGCTTCCACCTTTGCGTCCTTCAATGATCAGCTTGGGAATGTTAGTAAACGGTTTGACCATATGCTTGCTTTCACAGACATGCACAAATCCTACTGGTGCGGCAATGATTCCTACCGGGTTGGCCTCTTTTTTGCGGATCAGACTGCATAATTCCATCAGCGCCGTTGGCGCATTGCCGAAAACAAATAGTGCTTCCGGATGTTCTTCTACGGCTAAACGTATTCCGGCTTGCGTACGTGTGATGTTTTTTCCGTCAGCAAGTGTAACTGCACGTTCGTCGTGAAGGTAGCATTTGACTTCTACTCCCAAACGCCGGAGAGCTC
>JAQWBH010000002.1 GCA_028707405.1 Parabacteroides sp.
TCTGAAAGCGTTTTTGCTGTTTCAGAAACCACCTGACCGCTAAAAATATTACCTACCGTATTTTCGATAACTTTGCTTTCCTTATCCCCATAATCCCGGCGTAACTGGCTGAAATCCTGAAAGCCCGAACAATCCGCTACCTTGTTGCTTCGTGCCGTTGCTATCAGGTTATCCAGTCCCCGAAAATAGATAGCAGGTAATTCATCTATGATTACAGAACTTTTCAGTTGGTGCTTCTTGTTTATCAACTTCACGATACGGGAATTATATAATCCCAAAGCACAGGAATAGATATTTTGGCGGTCGGGATTATTGCCTACCACCAAAATTTTAGGTTCTTCCGGGTTGTTTATATCCAGTGAAAAATCATCCCCTGTCATTACCCAATATAAAGCCGGGCTTATCATACGGGAAAGCGGGATTTTAGCACTTGCAAGCTGCCCCTGAAGCTGGTCTTGGGCGTTGGATTCCCATGCGTCCATGAACGGTGAAAGGTAGTTTTCCAGTTCGGGATAACTGGCTAAAATCGTGAATGTATCGGAGTATTTCTTATTCAGGAACTCGATGGCGTGCGGGAATGTACAATACTTTCCACCCTGATAGATTTTCAAAAACCACACAATAGAAGCCAGTAAGATAATCGGACTTTCCACAAAGAAGTCCCCTTGCTTGCTTATCCAACTGTGTAGATACTAATTGAAAAATGCGCCACCATAATAGTAATAACGACCTTTGCATGTTCTAATATGTGAAGGAAAAAATGAAAAATATGGTAGAAAGACAAACGATTATACACATGTATTGAGTAGACGGTTATAGCAAGCGTCATATCTCTCGTGAGTTACATATCAGTCGGCACACTGTCGATGATGTATTGGCAGAGTATGAAGCAGCCTTGTGCAGTGCCGATCCGAATGATGCTTTGGGTGACCTGCTCACCATCCAACCGCACTATGACAGTTCTAAGCGTAAACCTCGTAAGCTTACTTTGGAGATTAAGAATGAAATTGATTCTTGCCTGCATAAGAACGCGATAAAGATCGCTATGGGCATGCGCAAACAACGTATGCTAAAAAAAGACATTCACCTGCATTTATTATCAATCGGTTATTCTATCGGTTATGCGACAGTCTGTAATTACATCAGTTCCAAGGATACGGCTAAGGAAAAGAAGAAAAGCGAGGCGTTTATCCGCCTGTACTACGTTCCCGGAGAGATTGTCGAGTTCGATTGGGGAGAAGTCATTCTTTTCATAGACGATGTCAAGACAAAATTCTATTTGGCGGTATTCACTTTCGGTCACAGCAGTGGCAGGTATGCTTATTTGTTCCGACATCAGAATACTTTAGCCTTCATGGAGTCGCACCGGAACTTCTTCAGAGATGTAGACGGTGTGCCCTCCACCATGGTCTATGACAATATGCGGGTAGCCATAAAGGAGTTTGTTGGTCCGGGTCAAAAGAGCCCCACTGAATCCCTGTTGAAGATGTCGGGCTTTTACCGCTTCTCTTTTCGCTTTTGCAATATACGGGCCGGTTGGGAAAAAGGGCATGTGGAACGGAGCGTGGAGTTTGTCAGGAGAAAAGCCTTTTGTATAACCGATTGTTTTAAAGACATACAGTCCGCACAGGACTATCTGAGCAAGACTTGTGATTGTATCAATAAAGAAAGCGGCAGCTTGTCCACAAGCCAGAAAGCGTCCCGTCTCCAGGCGGACTTATCTTCCCTAAAACCCTTTCCCGGTAATATGGGATGCTTCGAGGTATCGGAGTATATGGTTGACAAATGGTCTACGATCAGTCTGAAAAATGTTCATTAATCCGTTCCCGACAATCTGGTGGGAGAAAAACTGCTGGTTAAAATCTACAGTGAGAAGATTGTTATCCTCAATGGCTGGGAGAAGGTCGCTTCCCATCAGAGGAGTTACAGTAGTGGAGACTGGTGTATTATACTGGAACATTACCTCAGGACATTGCTTCGCAAGCCCAGTGCATTGACAAACTCGGTGGTTTGGCACAATGCACCCGGTGGCATCAAGAAGCTTTACCAGAACCACTTCTCCGATCAGAACAAGGAATTTATTACCTTATTGATATATGCCAAGGAGAAGGGATTTGCGCAAACAAACATCATGGAAGCCTACAGGGAACTTACCAAGCGTGGGGTCAGAAAAGTATCAGCCGAGCAAATAAAGGCTATGCTGCATGGTCAGACAACACAGGATAGTGAAAGAGTCGGCCAGCATACCTTATTAACCATACAGGAAGAAAATATAGAGAAAGAAGCCACGGGAACACTTGAAGGTATCACCGCACTTATGGGAACTGCAAATAGTGAAAGTCTTATTTATAACAGCATGAAAATATAGTATTTATGGTATCAGAAAAAGAACTGGCATACAAATATGCTACTGAGTTAAAATTACTCACTTTTAGAGATGAATTGGACAGCCTGCTTACTAGGGTGGCAGAGGAAAACTGGACCCATTTGCATTTAGTTGCGGAGTTACTTCGCAAAGAAAGTAACAGAAGGGTCGAAAACAGGAAACGGGCACGTATCAAGGCCGCAAACTTCCCGCAAATGAAATATATGCATGAGCTCATTACGCAGGAACTTCCACAGGATGCCAGGACGGCATTGCCTGAGCTAGAGACACTCGATTTTATTAAGCAGGGAAGGAAATGTTGTCTTATATGGGAATCCAGGAACTGGAAAAACACATATGCAACAGCATTGGGGATCAAAGCATGTGAACAGGAACTCACAGTACTATTTACATCCGTACCACAGTTGCTTACGCAAATTAGGGAGGCTAGATCCGCTAAAACACTCAGAACACTACAAATACGGTTTGAAAAGTATGACCTGGTTGTATGTGATGAGTTCGGATATGTGAGTTGCGATAAGGAAGGAGGAGAGTTACTCTTCAATCACCTATCACTCAGAGCAGGGAAAAAGACTACAATCATTACCACAAAACTTGCATTTAACAGGTGGAATGAAATTATTAAAGACAAAGTACTGGTGGCGGCAATGGTAGATAGGTTAACTCATAAAGCATACCTGATAAACATGAGTGGACAGTCCTACAGATTAAAAGAAACGCAGAAAATGAGGGAGAAATAAAACAAATAATAACTTAATATTTTACTTTTGCACAGAATTATGAAGGGATCACTTTTCAATTAGAAAACGGCGCGCTTTTCAATTAGTATCTACACGTATGCGATCTGTAATCTGTATGTCGGCAAGATGCTCTTCATTTCCAGGCTTGGAATTTTGCCCTCTATTTGCCCTCACAAATAAGAACAGGCGTAAAATAGCGGTATATATTTAATGATCACTAACAAATAAGGCAGCTACTAAAAACGTAACTGCCTTATTTTCAAGTGATTCGGCCGGGATTCGAACCCGGGACCCACAGCTTAGAAGGCTGTTGCTCTATCCAGCTGAGCTACCGAACCATCCTTAAATGCGGTGCAAAGGTAGTGCTAATATTTGATTCTGCAAACGCTTTATTTGTTTTTTTAAAATGGATAACCTACAGCAAAATGCCATGCGAAGTTGCTTCCGAAGTTAGGATGCAGAATCGCCCAACGCTTTGCTCCCTCCTCTTGAGGATTATAAGCCTTCCACCCTGTATCGAAACGAATCAAGAAGAAGTCAAAATCTAACCGAAGTCCTACTCCATAGGAAGAGGCTATTTCCTTGTAAAAACGGGAAAAATCAAAATTACCATTCGGGCGACTCACATCTTTGTGAAATGTCCATATATTACCTCCATCAATAAAGGTTGCCAATTCAAACTTCCAAAATAGTTTTGTCCGATATTCAAGATTTATATCCAAACGAATATCACCTGTCTGTTGCGCAAATGAATGTATCGAATCAGTAGGCATACTTCCCGGACCTAAAGAACGGACAGACCAACCACGAACGCTGTTAGCGCCTCCTGAGAAATAACTACGCTCGAAAGGTAGCATTCTGCTATTACCATAAGGATAGCCAACGCCTACTCCAAAATGGAACGCGATGCGGCTGCGATTATCCAGTACAAGTCCTTTAGCAAAATCGATATCACCTTTTACAAATTGCGCATAGTTAATGCCAAAAAGTTTGTAACGCCCTTCAGGATCTTTTTCAGCATGGGTCAGTTCCGATAATGCATAAAGCAGATTCCCTGCCATATCGAAAGAGACACGCATGGAATGTGTGTTACGCAAACGATTCTGAGGATTGAAATTGTTGAAAGAATAGGTATAACCCGTTCCTAACACAAACTGATCCGTAAAGTTATATAGCAAAGCTGATTCAGGCAGACTCCGTCTGAAAGTAGAATCTACTTTTGGTATATGTACATAGTCGACATCCAGCAACTTAAACACATGACGCGCTTGTGTATTGCTGCGCTCCTGCCATATATAACTCCATCCCCCCGACAATATCGCACGCTCGAACTCAGGACGTGTCTGAAAATTATAGCTGACTTTCAATTCAGAAGTAGCGCGAATTTTTCGCCTATATGATTCGCTTAAGAATGGAAAGAGAAAGCGAGGAAACAAGATAGACGATTCAGCACCGAATTCCCAATAGTTCTTTCCTTCCGATTTAGACAAGGCTTCGTAAGCCCCACGCACTTTGGTGGAAAACACTTCTGCCCCTCTGAACAAGTTGCGGTGCTGATAATTGATACTGGAAGCAAAACCGAAATCTCCTGCGGAGTTGGTACCTTCCAGATCAACACCAAATCCTTGTATCTTGGCAGGAGATGTCAATATTGTACAATTCAACTTACTCGTATCAGACTCATTGACTTCTGTAAAACGAATGTTCACATTTCGCAAAGCACGCAAAGTGGTAAAAGAAGCATAAGTCTGTTCCACATTCCGCTCGTTATAAAGTCTTCCCGGCATGATAAAATTACTCCTCCGCAAAACACTCGGCCGTATGCTTCGTCCATTCTTTCCATAAATAATTTTCACATGACCAATATACATTGAATCGCGCTTGCCCAACGTATCCATATCAAGGGTCAGAGGGTCATAGTCGGTAATAATCGAGACATCTTTAATATAATACTGGTGGTGCGTAGTATCAACAACAGAACCATCAGGTCTTTCAAAACGATATGGCCGCAAAAACATATCTACATCGACCTTATGATTTCCGGCTGAACTATCGGCTATATAAGAAAGATGCTCACGATTGAAAGTATAGTATCCATTTCTTCGCATCAACGTTGTAATACGCTGGCGTTCCTTATCCAGCACATCACGGTCAAACAAAACATTATCTTTTAACAATGGAGCATAATCATCCGAAAATGTGCGGAATGAGGAAGAAAAAACTGAATGATGAGGTGCTTTAAGATGTGCTATACTGTCAATAACCGAATCATCCAAATTCATTGTGTAATGACCAATACGATAAGGTTCATTCGATTTTATCCGATAAGTGACTTGTGCTTTTTTACGTTTCGAAGTATCGATTACTACGCTTACCTCCGCATTCGCGTACCCTTTATTGATAAAGAATCGTCTTAACTCATCGCTCGATTGAAATACCAATGCAGAATCCAGAATAACAGGCGCTTCACCAATGCGACGAAGTTGGCGACTTAACCACTTTTTTTCATCTCGCCCTGACCAATCGTATACGTAAAGCTGCCATTTCATAAGTCCGAAAGCCTTAAAATTGGGTTGCTGCCGAAGATATGGCTTAAGATCAGATGGCTTGTAACTCTTGTTGTCAGACAAAATATTCACCTTATCAAGCAAATATTCTCCTTCGCCAACATATCGAGTCGAACTACAAGAGACCAATATCTGTATGAAGCATACAAAATAAATTATTCGGAGGATTACCTTCATCATTCTATTTTTTGCAAACGCAAATGTAATTGAAATTAAAGAAATTCACGTACATTTGTTTTTAAAAAGAGTAAAGATGATAAGTAAGTCAAAGGTAAAATACATTCATTCACTGAAAATGAAGAAATATAGAGATGAAAATCAGACATTCGTTGCTGAAGGGAATAAATTAGTAAACGATATGCTGAAAGTTTTCCAGTGCCAGTTGCTGATTGCCAAACCGGCGTGGATGGCTACGCAAGGAGATATTCGGGCTGAAGAACTATTCGTGGATGAAGACGAATGCATTCGTAAAGTAAGCTTTCTGAACAATCCGCAAGATGTATTAGCCGTTTTCAGGTTTCCAACATGGTCAATAAATAATGTACACCCGTCTGACTCGCTTATCCTTGCTCTTGATGGAATACAAGACCCGGGGAATTTAGGCACAATTATTCGTCTTGCAGACTGGTTCGGAATAGAACATATTATTTGCAGTATAGATACAGCAGATGTTTTTAATCCTAAAACGGTTCAAGCTACAATGGGAGCATTATCTCATGTAAGCGTGTATTACACGGATCTATACTCTTATCTAAAAGCAGAAGGTCAAAAAAGTGTTCCTGTTTTCGGAACATTTTTAAATGGAGAGAACATGTATACAAGGCAACTATCGACAAATGGAATCATTGTTATGGGTAATGAAGGCAATGGTATTCGCCCGGAGATCGAATCACAGATTGATGAGAGGCTTTATATTCCAAACTTTCCGTCCGAACGAAAAACGTCAGAGTCGCTTAATGTAGCCATTGCAACAGCCGTGATTTGTGCTGAATTCAGGCGCCGTCAAACGAACTCCTTCCAATAATAAAAGATTAATCCGAGAGCCAACTTCAACCCCCTTTGAATAACCTATACGATCCAAATTTCTACTTAAGCAAATATCGTAAGGGAGTGGCTCTCCTTTTTCGAAACAGGCTTGCAGAGAGACTAATCCTGTTGCTTTAAAACAGGATAGGATGAGTATTCCATTATAAAATTCAGTATTTTCTATTTCTTCCTTAAGTGGATATATACCCCTGAAAATACCATTCTCATCCAACTCTATATAATGCAATTTATATAAGCGATGCCAAAATATATAATGAGAAGCCACTTTGCGTATCATCTGATAGCGCTGCCATAGTCATAACGAATCAAATTCAGGCTGTCAACATAAATCTTATTATAATCTTCATTGGAATTGTTCATAAAGATATAACCATAAACACGTTGAACAGCCTTCCCCGGAATACTGCGAAGAATCACTTTATGATAGCCATCGAACTGAATCTTTTCGTTCATGACAACTGTGGTATCACCCAGATCAGCACACATATGCACATTCGGCTTATTACGAAGTTTATTATTGAGTCCCCAAACATTCATTCCCATAACAAAAACGCTTCCAGACGGATAACCCATCTCCGGTTTAATACTAAAAACGACTCCATTACACAAAGCCTTGCGCGAAAACATCATAAAAGAGGGATTAGTCCAGATATTAATAGAATCAGAGCGAAGAGATGAACCGGCATCTTTACCCAATTCTTTTTCTCGTTGATCTAAATCGGCTAAAATACGATCATAAACTTTAATATAGACATCCAGATGACGACCGTACCACACTAATGCCGTATCATAATCGGCTTGGCTTATGCCGTGTTTGTGGAAAATCGATTCATAAAGGGCTTCTTTCTGAGCATCGTCTTGAAAATCGTTATGGCCCTCACTAATCATTGCCTCTGCGATCTGCATATCAGTCTGTACAGCCTGCATTTTCTTCTCCGAAAGAATGCCATGGGGAACCTTACTACATGCCAGAAGCGTGACACCCAGTAAGATAACAATGCCATATCTATTTAGCGTACAACGCATTTATTTACTTTTGTTCTTACTGGTAAGACTATCCGATAATGTCTGGCGATAGAAAATCAACAACAGAAAAACACCTACACAGATTGAAGAATCGGCCAGATTAAATATAGGACGAAAGAAGACAAACTCTTCACCACCCCAAAACGGCACCCATTCAGGTAATACAGTTTGAATCAATGGAAAATAAAACATGTCTACCACTTTACCATGAAGCCATCCGGCATAACCTCCGCTATCAGGCATAAATGTAGCCAAATGTCCTACGCTATCATTGAATATTACACCATAAAAAATTGAATCAATAATATTGCCGATCGCACCTGCGAAAATTAATGAAATGCAAGCAATAAAGCCAAAACTGTAATTCTGTTTCACCAATTTAAAAAGATAATAACCAATGAAGATAACAGCTATTATACGAAAAACAGACAAAAACAGTTTGCCTATCACTTCAATGCCAAAGGCCATTCCAGGATTTTCTGTAAAGTAAAGATAAAACCACGGCGTGATCTCTATACTTTCATGCAGCATTAAATGCGTCTTGATCCATATTTTCAGGGCCTGGTCAAGAATAAGGAGCAACACGACAATCGATGCTGCCCCCCAACCTTTGGGATATTTCATTTATTTTGCGCCTCCTCTTTTTGCTTCTATACTCAATGTTGCATGAGGCACAGCACGTAAACGTTCTTTGGGAATCAGCTTACCCGTCTCACGACAAATACCATACGTCTTATTTTCAATACGAACTAATGCTGCTTGCAGATTTTGTATAAATTTCAACTGCCGTTGAGCCAATCGTCCGGATTCCTCTTTCGACAAAGTGTCAGCTCCATCTTCCATCACCTTGAATGTTGGAGAGGTATCTGCCACATCGTTGCCATCAGCATTGGTTACGCCTGATCTTAACAGTTCATAATCCTTTTTTGCTTTGTCAAGCTTTTCTAATATGATGGTGCGAAACTCTTCGAGTTCAGCATCCGAATATCTTGTTTTTTCAGCCATAACTAATTTATTATTTAGTAAACAAATCTATACTTTTTCAATTCTTACTGATATTTTAAAGTCCTCAAAATCCAGCTCTGTCGCATCACTGACAACATCACTTAATTCAACAGATACAGCAAGCACCTGATTGGCAATATATGAACTGTATTCCTTAACTGCATCATCCATTTCGTCAGAAGAGAGTACGGTTACTGCAATCTTATCGGTGATATCATAACCCTTGCTCTTACGCAAATTCTGAATACGATTGACCAATTCACGAGCGAGGCCTTCTTTCTTTAAGTCTTCCGTTACCATGATATCCAACGCAACGGTCAATCTACCTTCATTAGCAACCAACCACCCCGGAATATCTTCAGAAATTATTTCAACATCATCTCTATTAACTACAGCCTCCTGTCCTTCGATATTCAATGTATAGGATCCATTTCTTTCGAACTCGTTGATACAGTCCTGATCCATAGCCTGCAAAGCTATTGCAAGAGACTTCATGATTTTACCGTACCGCGGGCCTAGTTTCTTAAAATCAGGTTTAATCTTCTTAACAAGAATCCCAGCCGTACTATTTACAAACTTCAGCTCTTTGACATTGACTTCACTTAATATCAAATTCTTTACAGCCTCAATATGCTCTTCCTGTTGCGCATCAACAATCGGAACCATGATAGTCTGCAGCGGCTGGCGGACCTTGATGTTAACCTTGCGGCGCAGAGCCAAAATCATAGATGATATATCTTGAGCGATCTTCATACGCTCTTCCAAATCCTTATTAATATATACCTCATTCCATGTCGGAAAATCAGAAAGATGAACCGACTCAACCTTCTCACGTCCTGTTACCGTTATCAAATCTTCAAATAGTTTATCTGCATAAAACGGTGCAATCGGAGCCATCAATTTAGCTACTGTTTCCAAACAGGTATACAGCGTTTGATAAGCTGAAAGTTTATCAATTGTCATTCCTCCGCCCCAAAAACGACGACGGTTCAAACGAACATACCAATTACTCAAATTATCATTAACAAAATCAGAAATCAAACGTCCGGCACGAGTTGGCTCATATGTATTATAGAAACTATCCACATCCTTTACCAAAGAATTGAGCAAGGAAAGAATCCAACGATCTATTTCGGGACGTTCATTCCAATCAACATCCGGTTCCGAATAATTAAATTCATCAACATTAGCATATAAAGCAAAAAAAGAATATGTATTATATAATGTGCCAAAGAACTTACGACGAACTTCTTCTACACCATCAATGTCAAACTTGATATTATCCCAAGGTGAAGCGTTTGTAATCATATACCAACGCAACGGATCAGAACCATATTTCTCGATCGTTTCAAATGGATCGACGGCATTACCCAAACGTTTAGACATCTTATTGCCATTCTTATCCAAAACTAATCCGTTTGAAACGACAGTCTTGAATGCGACACTGTTAAATATCATTGTAGCAATAGCATGCAAGGTAAAGAACCATCCACGAGTCTGATCAACACCCTCTGCGATGAAGTCAGCCGGATAAATCTTACCACTGTCCAAAGCTTCTTTATTTTCAAAGGGATAATGAACCTGAGCATAAGGCATCGAACCCGAATCGAACCATACGTCAATCAGATCTGATTCACGCTTCATCGGCTTCCCCTTGCCAGAAACAAGAATAATCTCATCCACATACGGACGATGCAAATCTATCTTATCATAATTTTCTTTTGTATAAACACCCGGCTGAAATTTACTCTTTTTATAAGGATTAGATTCCATAAAACCTGCTTTCACCGCTTTTTCTATCTCCTCATATAGTTCTTTCACAGAACCGATACACTTTTCTTCAGCTCCATCTTCAGTACGCCAGATCGGAAGAGGTGTTCCCCAATAGCGACTGCGACTCAAATTCCAATCCTGCAAGTTTTCCAACCATTTACCAAAACGCCCAGAGCCTGTACTTTGGGGTTTCCAATTGATTGTATTATTCAGTTCTATCATCCTTTCGCGGCAAGCGGTTGAACGAATAAACCAGCTATCCAAAGGATAATACAAAATCGGTTTATCAGTACGCCAGCAATGTGGATAATTATGAACTACTTTTTCTATGCGGAACACACGATTCTGAACCTTCAGCATCATACACATCTCAATATCCAGAGACTCGTCCTTATCAGTCTTTGTCGGATCGTAAGCATTCTTCACAAATTTACCCTGGAACGGATCATAGTCCGCTGCATTCATCCGCGTCTGAACGAACTCAGGATCCAAGTCTTCCAAAAGGAAGAACTTTCCAGTCAGATCAACCATTGGCCGTTGATTGCCATCCTTATCGATTAACATCAATGGCGGAACGCCGAATACCTTTGCCACCTTATTATCGTCCGCACCGAAAGTAGGAGCTATATGGACGATACCTGTACCATCTTCAGTAGTTACAAAATCGCCCGAAATAACACGGAAGGCTCCTTCGCCCGGATTCACCCACGGAATAAGCTGCTCATAATTCATTCCAACAAGCTCTGAACCTTTCCATTCGCCAATAACGCGATACGGCACCAGTTTATCCCCCGATTTATAATCTGACAGAGCCAAGTTGGCTGCTTTAGGATTAAAATAAGCTGATATACGATCCTTACCAATAACAGCCGTTATTGGCATTCCCGTATATGGATTGTAACTCTGTACAGCCACATATGTAATATTGGGTCCAACGCACAGAGCCGTATTTGATGGTAAAGTCCAAGGAGTGGTTGTCCAAGCCAGAAAAAACGGTTCGCCAAACTCAGTCATCTCCGGCTTAGGATCAAGAATACGGAACTGAGCCGTACAAGTTGTATCCTTCACGTCGCGATAACAACCGGGCTGGTTTAGTTCATGCGAACTAAGCCCCGTACCGGCAGCAGGCGAATAGGGTTGAATTGTATAGCCTTTATACAACAATCCTTTCTTATACAATTCTTTCAGCAAATACCATAAAGTCTCGATATAACGGTTATCGTAGGTGATATACGGATCATTCATATCCACCCAATAACCCATTTTCTGTGTCAGATCTTCCCACTCCTTTGTGAACTTCATCACGTTCTTGCGGCAAGCTGAATTATAGTCGATAACAGAAATTTTTTTGCCAATATCCTCTTTTGTTATTCCTAAAGATTTTTCTACACCAAGTTCAACCGGTAAACCGTGGGTATCCCAACCTGCTTTACGATTCACAAGATAGCCTTTCATGGTCTTGTAGCGGCAGAAAATATCCTTAATCGAACGAGCAATAACATGGTGAATACCAGGCATTCCATTAGCAGAAGGAGGTCCTTCGTAGAACACAAAAGAAGGATGACCTTCTCGTATTTTTAAACTCTTATGGAAGACGTCGCTGTCTTGCCATCTTTTCAGCACTTCTTTGTTAACGTCCGACAAGTCAAATTTTGAATATTCAGCAAACTTTTTATTCATCTTTTATTCTGTTTATCTGTCTATATGAAAATCGCTCGCAAAGGTAGTTATTTTATTTGAATTTACAATTACTTATTTATTTTCAGGAAGCAGAACAGGAACAACCGTTTCTGTTGTCTCTCCTTCTAACTGAACGGGGAGCGTAAATTTAATGTCACGTGATGACGAAGCGATCTGGAACTGATACAAACCGTTCTCAATCTTCCAACTGCTCGACTCCTCATCAAACGAGGCCAGCGATTTCACAGGAATACTAACCTGAACAAGCAAACTTCCGCCCGGCTTTAATACACTTGTCTTTGCAAAACCTTTCAACTCATGAGAAGGCTTAGGCATATCCTTGCCAGGAGCAGCCACATAAACTTCCATCACCTCTTTTCCTTCCACTTTACCTACATTCTTCACTTCGCAACTGATCTCCATATTGTCGTCAACGCGTTCAACAGATGGATTGCTATATTTAAACTCTGTATATGAAAGACCATAACCAAAAGGATAAGCAACCGGAACATTCTTCGTATCATAATAGCGATAACCTACAAAAACGCCTTCGTTGTAAGTTGTGTAGTCTACATTCTTTTCAAGAGTTCGGGCTGAATCAGCACCCGATATTGAATTCATCATCATCTTCATCATCACATCCGGAGTATATTTATCAGGGACAGGAAAGTCATCCTTTGTATTCACATCGGCATACTTCATTGGGAAAGTCATCGTCAATTTGCCGGAAGGATTGACTTTGCCTGATAAGATATCAGCAACAACATTGCCCCCTTCTTGTCCGCCCATCCAAGCCAACAATATTGCATCAGGCATTTCACGCCAACTCGGTGTTTCTATCGGACTGCAGATATTCAAAATTACAATAGCCTTCTTTCCTTTACTATGGAATGTGGTGCATACATTCTTTATAAGTGCCTGCTCTTCTTTCGTCATATTGAAACTTTCAGAGATGCTACGGTCGGCACCTTCGCCGGAAGTCTTTCCGATAGTAATCAAAGCTACATCTTCAGATGCTGCCATACGATTGAGAGTAGATTGATCAATGGTCATTTCCGGAGCTATCTTTTCCGGCATAAACCAGTTCTTCTTCGGGTTTTTGGCGGCAAAATCTTTCATATATGTTTCATATTTCTTCTGCAGATCGACATTGATTGTCATACCTGCATTACGCAAACCTTCCGTCAGAGAAACGACATAAGCGTGATTAACATCGCCGCTACCCGTTCCGCCTGCAATAAAGTTATACGATGTATTACCAAACACCGCCACGTTCTTAATCTTTGTTGAAAGAGGCAATACGTTTTTAAGATTCTTCAGCAAGACCATTCCCTCAGCGGCAGAGCTACGTGCTACGTCTGCATGAGCTTTTAAATCAGGATCATTCGTTGCCACATAACCTTTAAAGCGAGGTGTCTGCATGATATACTCAAGCATGTGTTTAACATTGCGGTCGACAACTTCAAGCGAAAGCGTTCCTGCCTTAATAGCGTTCATGATGGCTTCTTTCTGTTTGGGTGAGCCCGGCATCAACAAGTCATTGCCTGCCTGCATCTGCAGTACCGGATGCTTGCCACCGAACCAGTCAGTCATCACAAGCCCCTTGAAACCCCATTCGTCACGAAGAATGGTTGTTATCAGATCGGCACGCTCGGAAGTATAAGTACCATTAATCAGATTATAAGAAGTCATTACTGTCATTGGCATAGCATTTTTGACAGCAATTTCGAACGGTTTAAGATAGATTTCACGAATAGTGCGGGGTGAAGCAATAACATTGTTGCCCATACGATTAATTTCCTGATTATTCATAGCAAAATGCTTAAGAGATGTACCCACGCCATTAGCCTGAATGCCATTAATCATAGCAGTAGCTATATCACCGGCGACCAGCGGATCTTCAGAATAGTATTCAAAATTACGCCCGTTCAACGGATTGCGATGGATATTTATTGCCGGTCCAAGTAACACATCTGCCCCATATCGTTTCACTTCATCGCCCATAGCGCGACCGACACGTTCGACCAGCGTCTTATTCCAGCTTGAAGCCAATTCGGTAGCAACCGGAAAATGCGTGCAATAGAATGTTTGCGTTGTTCCTTCACGTTTAGGCTGAATACGCAGACCGGCAGGACCATCGGAAACGACTGTCGGCGGAATACCTAAACGTGGAATACCGTTTGTCTGACCGGCAGCACCAGGTAATAGTGAAGCGGCATTACCTATAACCGACTTATCTTTCAGATCATAATGACCAACCAGAAGGTCAACCTTCTCTTCAATAGTCATTGCAGCTATCACCTCATCAATCGGAGCTTTCCCCAACTGAGGCAGTTTCTTGGAACTTGCACTAACGGCAACACCCAACATCAAAGTACATAATAAGAAATGTTTTGTCTTCATAATTTTTCACTTTATTTATTAGATATACAAAAGTAACAAGAAATTATATAAATCTATCACTGAAAAGGTTGTAATCCCCTTTACAAATAAAATTATAACAGAAAACGCTTCGTCAGCCCGTCGTAAGCATCTATGCGTCGATCACGAAAGAAAGGCCACCAACGACGAACATTTTCAGTACGCGTTTTATCAACCGTCACTACGCGAATCTCTTCTTCTTTGTCAGACAACACCGCAATCAGTTCACCCTGGGGACCGGATACGAAACTGCTTCCCCAAAAACTTATGCCATTGGTCAGTGAAGAAGGATCCTCTTCATGGCCAACCCTATTAACTGCAATAACCGGCAATCCGTTTGCTACAGCATGGCCGCGTTGCACCGTCATCCAAGCTTCGCGCTGACGCTGCCTTTCATCGTCAGTATCGCTGCTCTCCCATCCGATGGCAGTTGGATAAATAAGAAGCTCGGCACCTCGCATAGCCATGAGTCGAGCTGCCTCGGGATACCACTGATCCCAGCAGACCAGTACTCCCAGTTTTCCTACCGAAGTTTCTATCGGCTGGAATCCCAGATCACCCGGTGTAAAATAAAATTTCTCGTAATAAGCAGGATCGTCGGGAATATGCATTTTGCGATACTTGCCTGCAACAGAACCGTCGCGCTCAATAACGACAGCCGTATTGTGAAAAAGTCCGGGAGCCCGTTTCTCAAAAAGCGAAAGAACAAGCACCACATTCAATTGTTTAGCTAAAGATCCGAAAAGTTTTGTTGATGGCCCTGGTATTGTTTCAGCCAAATCAAAAACATTCGCATCTTCGCTCTGACAGAAATAGAGACTGTTATGAAGTTCCTGCAGAACAATCAGTTCTGCGCCTTCAGCGGCACAACGAGTGATGCTTTGTTGCAAACGTGACAAATTATTACATTTATCGGCAGTGTTTGCTTGTTGAATCAATCCGATTTTCATTACATTATACTTTATGCGATATTCTATAAGTCTGCTTTACTTGATAAATCCTTCCGGATACTGCATTGTGACACAGTGAAGAGAACCATGCTGCCTTATGAGCGGCCGGCAATCGATACCTACCACTTCACGGTCGACGAATACCTCTTGTAACCGCATTTTAGCTTCATTATCCTTCGGTGAATTATAGAACGGAACCAGCACGGTGTCATTCAGAATCAGAAAATTAGCATACGTTGCGGGCAAACGCTCTCCCTTATGTTCTATCTTGTCAGCCATGGGCAGCGGAACCAGTTGATAGGGCTTTCCATCGGAACGGATAAAGGACTTCAGTTCCTCCTCCATGGTCTGTAGTTCTACATAATGTTCGTCGGTTTCGTCATTACACTGTACATAAGCTATCGTCCCGGAATTACAGAAGCGTGCCAGTGTATCCACGTGACTATCCGTATCATCGCCTGCCAAATATCCGTGTTCAAGCCATAGTATACGCTGAAAGCCAAACATCTGTTTCAAATAATTTTCGATCTCTTCACGCTGCAAATACTCGTTACGATTAACTGACAGCAGACACTCGGCCGTCGTCAACAGTGTACCTTCGCCATCGGTATCGATGCTTCCGCCTTCCAAAACAAAGGGCTGCATATTCACCGGAATGATTCCGTCATCAAAGGTATGCAAAGCAAACAAATTGCGCGTTATCAAGTTATCTAAATTCGCTGCGTATTTCATTCCCCATCCATTGAACAAAAAATCATAGACTTGCGGCTCGCCATGATCAAAGACGGAGATACCTCCATGATCACGTGCCCAAGTATCATTGGTTTTCATTTCCCGAAAGAGAATGCGGGCATAATTCACATCACCCAATTGACTGCGGACCATAGCTTCATCAGAGCATACAATCAGCAGCTTTTCGTGTTTAATGACCTCGCGGGCTATTGCCACAAAACAAGCGGAAACCTCCTTTAATATTGGTGCCCAGTCAGTGTCAGCATGAGGCCATGTCAGCTGAATAGCACTCTGCGGATACCATTCAGGCGGTAGTATAATTCTGTTCTTATCCATATTGATTGTGCTTTTTTTCTGTTTCTCTGATAAACATTCGCTTTTCCTGCCAAATATTGTTCCCATTTTTCTGGTGAACGACGTCCTTAACTCTACTTGATTAAGATTGTCCAATAACTCAGTCGGATATCTCTCTCAATACTATTCAACCTGCCATTCAAACAGTCCGGCCGAATTCTTTTCTTGCTGAACGACCTCCAATTTGATAGCTGTAGTCTTCACCGGAGCAAAAGATACCGTATTGGCCTCACCTTTTTCCAAACCGTAAGAGCGGGTGTTGGCTACCGGCTGCCAGTTACTATTATCGTCTTTATAATAAAGTTTCCAACTTTGCGGCACACGACAATCGCCCCACGGCGCATCATCATACCAATATATTGTACTCAACGAAACCGTCTGTGGTTGCTTGAATTCGTAGACAACCCATTCGGTTGTACCCACCTTCGGCCACCAGTGATAATAAGGTATCGAATGATCACCCTCGTTTTTAGGAACCAATCCGTCACGAATAGAAGAGATGGCATTTGTCATATTCGATGCAGACAGTCGGGCCTGTCCGGCCAGTGTCGGTGGAGTCTTGGGTGAAGTAGCGTCCATCGACTGCGGCAGCCATACGGTCATCTCACCCGAACCACGATGCGACCAGGCGTAATAGGGAATCATCGTCAGTGTCACATCACGTACCGAAAGCTTACCGTTCTCGTCGTAATTAAGCGCCTGTGTCGACGTTTTGATTTCGGTGAGACCACACAACAGGTCAGGTTTTTGTTCGATAGCAAATGTCGGTTTCCTGTTCATCAGTACGCTGCGGACACTGAAGTTATTGTCCGGCCATTCAGCGCAATACACCAGCGGTCCACGTTCCACGGCAATACGTCCACGATCGGCTTCCACCTTTGCATTGGCTTTTACCACACGCGGCTCCATATCAAAATGAATCGTCACTTCATCTCCCTTTTTCCACTGTCGCGAGATTGAAAAATATCCCTTTTCCAAAGAAGAACTAAACGGTTTGCCGTTAACCTTCAGTATATAGCCAGGTCGGATGGGATCAGCAAAAGTATACAGATTACTCGGTACCACCTCGTTCTGCACCCATCCGGGCACACGAATCTTCAGAGCGAAAACCTGCCTACCCTTAGGTGTCACCGCAATGCGGATATTTCCACTCCACGGATAATCGGTACTCTGAACCAGCTTTACATCCTTCCCGTTTACCTTTACTTCAGCGCTGTTGCTCATGAAGAGATTGACATATATACTGTTATCTTTCACTGCATATACATAGCCAGGAATCGACGGTATGAAGCGGCATATATTCGACGGACAACAGGCGCATCCGAACCACGGCTGGCGATGATGTTGTCCAACCGACTCCAATGGATTGGGATAAAAGAAGGTACCTCCATCAAGCGAAACACCTGAAATAAGTCCATTATAAAGTGTTCGCTCCAAAACATCGAAATATTTCGAATCGCCATGTAATAAAAACAAGCGATAGTTCCAGAATACATTGGCGATAGCAGCACAAGTTTCGCAGTAGGCCGACATGTTAGGCAACTCATAGTTAGCACCGAAAGCTTCACCACTATTCGTAGCTCCAATGCCGCCGGTGATATACAGTTTTTTTGTAACAACATTGTCCCAGATACGGTCGATGGCATGAATATAACCCGTATCGCCCGTCAGAGCCGCCACATCCGCCATTCCCGAATACATGTATCCGGCACGTACGGCATGCCCTACTGCTTCATTCTGCTCCAGGACAGGCTTATCTGATTGACTATAGGCATCCTTGATCGTCGTATAGCCGCGTTTGTCGAGAAAGAACTTCGCCAGATCCAGGTATTTCTTCTGCCCGGTAATGATATACAACTTACATAATGCCATTTCGGCAATCTGATGTCCCGGAACAACAACGACCTGTCCCGGATTGTTACCTATAGCTTTCTCCGCACAGTCGGCATACTTGATAGCGATATTAAGGAAAGTACGCTTGCCTGTTGCCTGATAATGAGCAACAGCTCCTTCAATCATGTGACCCAAATCATAAAGTTCATGACTCAGTACTTCCTCTTTTTCCCACCGTTTTGTCCCGGCCCATTCGTGAGGATGTTCTGGATTCATGGTACGAGCTGTATAAAGATAACCATCAGGTTCCTGAGCAGCCGCTACTAAAGTAAGCACACTGTCGATATATTGTTCGAGCTTCTTGTCGGGAAATGTCTGCATCGAATAACTTGCTCCTTCAATAGTTTTGTAAACATCGGTATCGTCAAAAGAATATCCCCCCACCTTATATTCCTTGCTGGGATGAGCGGCCTTGACGAAATTATCATAACGACCGGTCTCTTTACATTTGCTGAATGCCAGTGGAATAGTCACTTCACGGCTAGCTTTAAGACGTTGTCCCCAAAAACTGTCGGTCACCTTCACAGAGGTGAAAGGCACCGGCGTAATCGCGTAACCTCCATTGCGTGTCTGTGCGAATCCTGCCAGACTCGTCACAAAAGATAAACATATTAAGAGCCTTTTCATCTTCTGTTGTATTTGATTAATTCAGTTTCCATTCTATCACTCCGCCCGATTCACCTTTCTGCAACTGAATAACAAGGCGCATACCAGTAGTCTGAACCTCTTTGAAGTCGGTCGTATTGTAACAGTCTTTTTTACAACCATAAGCATTCAGCGGTTCCACATCCCTCCAGTCGTCGCCATCCTTATACTGTAATTTCCAACTCTGCGGAACACGGTAATTGCCATCATAATGGTCAAAATCCAGCCAATAGACAGAAGCCTGCCTAACTGTTTCGGGAGTGTCAAACACATACTCTATAGATTCTTCCGTTCCCTCCTTTAGGCAGAAATACCAATATGGTTTTGACATATCGTCAGAGGTTATCGGATCCCACTGGTCGTTGACACCGTAGCAATACTCGCGACGCTCTATGGCAATACCATCTTTTTGTATCGGCGCACTTACGATTGCGAATGATTTGGCACGCGATGCGATAGTCGGTTGCGGCGTTGGTTTTGCGTACTTTGCAGCTGCTGGTATCCATACAGCCATCTCGTCAGCACCTCGGTTCTCCCACGTCGAATAAGGAATAAGTTTAACGGGAACATCCTTTTCTATCACCTTCCCGTTTGTGTTGTCAAGCTCTTTAGCCGTTCCACTCAATTCTATGATTCCATTTAGCTTCTCCGCTTCATAATTACAAGCAAAAGTCGCATTCTCCGGAATATACTTGTTAAATACATGGCGGTCATTCAAATCGACCCCTTCCATGCAGTACATCACTGGTCCGCGTTCATAAGACAACAAGCCTCTATCCGCACGAACATTATCGTTCGCTTTCACACGGCGAACCTCCATCGGGAGAGCAAGCTCAACCACATCTCCTTTTTTCCATCTGCGATTGATAACAAAATAGCCGTTCACTGTTTCTCCCTGCAATTTCCTGCCATTGACAGAGACCGTATATGCATTTTTCAATGGCGTTGTAAACGAATATAAATCGCTTCCCGGCACCGGCTCTTTGTCTGCCCATCCCGGAATACGTAGCTTCAATGCAAAAACAGAACTCTTCTCCGGATTAACGGTAAGCTTCACCATACCATTCCAAGGATAATCGGTACTTTGCTCTATCCTGACGTTTTTTTTACCTAAAGCAATCTGACTATTGCTGGCGGCATAAAGATTAACAAAGATCCCATCCTCCTGCGTAGCATACATATATTGAGGCACTGATGCCACGAAACGGGTAATATTTCCCGGACAGCAGGCGCAACCGAACCACGGTGCCCTTTCATGCTGCCCCATCGATTCAAGAGGATTATCATAAAAGAATTTGTCGCCACTCAAAGAGACTCCTGAGATTACGCCATTATATAAGGCTCTTTCCAATACATCATAATACTTGGAATCGCCTGTAGCTAAAAACATACGGTAGTTCCAATAAACATTGGCTATAGAAGCGCAAGTCTCAGCATAAGCATTCATGTTATGTAGTTCATAGTTCGGTCCGAAACCCTCACCCTGAGCACGCGAACCCATACCACCTGTTATATACAGTTTTTTTGTAGCCAAATTATTCCATAGACGACAGATTGCATGGAAGTATGCCGTATCATGCGTTAAAGCCGCCACGTCGGCAACACCTGAAAACAAATATCCGGCACGAACAGCATGACCTACAATCTCTTCCTGCTTCAATATAGGCATATGATCTTGACTGTAAGCATTCAATCGATGACCATCGGTACCCCTCCCCGTCTCTTCAATGAAATACTTCGCCATATCCAGATATTTCTTGTCGCCGGTTACTTTATAAAGCTTGCAAAGTCCCATTTCAACAATAGGATGCCCCGAAGGCACATGCTTTTGTCCTTCATTCGGTCCGAAAGTTTTGCAGACCAAATCGGCATTCTTGATCGCAATATTCAAAAAAGTACGTTTTCCGGTTGCCTGATAGTGAGCTACAGCCGATTCATACAAATGACCACAATTATACAGTTCATGACTATTCAGTTTTTCCCATTTATGGGTTCCCCACCAACGGCTCAAACGAGTACACTTATTTGTTACACAAGTTGTCAGATAGCCATCCGGTTCCTGCGCCGCACCAATCAGAGTGATAACACTGTCCAGATATGCATCCAGTTTAGCATCATATTTCACCGCGAGTGAATAAGATGCGCCTTCAATAATCTTGTACGGATCAGTATCGTCAAAAGGAAAATCACCTTTATGCTCCCCTTTAATCAACCCGCCGGCCAAAGCAAAATTATCAAATCGTCCGTTAAGTTCGCATTGTTTAAATGCAGAAGGAATAGAAACAGTCCGGTTTATTTCAATCCGAGGAGCCCAAAAACGATCAGTCAAATGGACATTTGTAAAAGAGACGCCCTGAATCATTTTTTCAGCAGACTGTTGTGCACTGCTAACGGTTGTAATAGTCGCAGCAAGCACTGATAAAAATAACCTTGATGACATAGACTTTAAATTTATTATTTAAACGAATTCTTATGTTTGCAAATGTAAGTATATTTCTCACACTTATTATTAAAATGGAGGAAAACAATACATTAATTTTATGAAAATAATTTCATAAGCTTTTTTTTACTACTTTCGTAGCCGAATACAAAAATAAGGAAAAACGCATAAAAATGAATATACAACAGTTTGATTATATCTTAGCCGTAGATAACTACCGTCATTTTGCCAAAGCAGCCGAGCATTGCCGTGTTACTCAACCAACACTAAGTATGATGATACAAAAATTAGAAGATGAACTGGGTATCAAAATCTTCGATCGCAATGTACAACCGGTAACTCCTACTCCTGCCGGTCGCAAAATTATTGATCAGGCGAGAGTGATCATTCAGCAAGTATCGCGCATGAAAGATATTGTCAGCGAAGAAGAACAATCACTAAAAGGAACATTCCGCGTAGCTGTTCTACCCACTATTGCCCCATATCTTTTACCCCGCTTCTTTCAGCAGCTTACAACCAAACAGCCTGATTTAGATATTCGTATCATTGAGATGCAGACAAAACCCACCATCAATGCCCTAATAAACGGAGATGTTGATGCCGCCATTATTGCAAACCTGCCAACAGAAATGCAATTGCAAGGGACTATACTATATTATGAAGAATTCTTTGTTTATATTTCTCGCAACGAGGCCATCTTTAAAAAAGATCTTATTCGTTCGGCCGACATTAGTGATGAACGTTTATGGCTTCTTGACGAAGGGCACTGCTTCCGCGACCAACTGATGCGTTTCTGCCAGATGGAAAAGGTCAAACTCCACCAGGCAGCATATCGCCTAGGAAGTTTGGAAACATTTATGAGAATGGTAGAAAGCGGCAATGGCATCACATTTATTCCTGAACTTGCCACATTACAATTATGCGACGCACAAAAAGAACTGCTCCGCTCGTTTGCCATACCAAAACCCACCCGTGAAATCGTTTGGATTACGCGTAAGGATTTTGTTCGTCACTCTATCGCCGAAATCATCATTAACAGCATTAAGGAAGCTGTTCCTAGAGAAATGCGTACGTTGCGTCCCGGATTCAAAGTAGTCTAAAACGCAAACGTCATGCATATTCATTTTTTATAAATGCTCAAGTGGCGGATCAACCAGAGCAATATCCTGAAAGCAATAGTCAGAGCATAAAATCCACACGTAATGATCAACATCCACAGGGCTTGTGTCCATAATTCAGACCATTCTGTTTTATACACAATAATAGAAATAACATTCATGATGAAGGCGGCAATAATACATCCTGCAAAAATATAAAGTTCCGTCTTCTGACGTTTTGATGAAATAAGTATATCTTTCATGATCATGCGAAATTTAAATAAGGTATTTTATATTCGGCCGGAAAAGTGACAATCCGGTTTTCTTCCATTGCCTGCAAACCCAGTAAACCCAGAACGGACGAATAGTAAGCCTCTTCCACCAGATTCTTTGCTGGTTTGCCTGTTATTGCCGCCTCACAAAATGCCGTTTCCAGCTCAACAGTGCCATCATCGGAAGCACCGACTGAAGAGGCGCCATCATGTGCAGTCATATGATCCATAATCATCTCTCCTTTATTTATCGAAGCTGTTTCAGGCACCCAACTAGGTCCGGCAAATGAAACATTATCGAATACTTTATGCTCAATCTGATTGATCAACTGCATTATTCCCGGCGCAGGTTTTACATCTTCAAAATAATACCTGCCCTTTTCAGGTTCAACAGTACCCTTATTCCCAAGAATTTCTTCTTCCAGTCCATAAAATTTGTTAGAAATAATTGATTCATAAGTCATCTTCACGCCGTTGGAATAACGATAAATCAGACTCACATTATCATAGACTTCGCGTCCGTCCTTCCAAAAAACGATATCACCCATGCCTGTTACTGTTTCTGGAATCATCTTCAATGCCCAATTGCCGACCTGTAACTGATGTGTAGCCAATTCAGTCATCAATCCGCACGAAGTAGCCTTATAGAGACGCCAGTTGATTTTTCTTTCCAGTTCAGGCGAGGGTACCGGTCGGCGCCAGTCATTATTACGAAACCAATATGCCCGAATACCACAAATCGTACCTATCAATCCATTATGAATCATTTCCATCACGCGAACATATTTAGGATCATACAGGCGCTGCTGTCCGATGAAAAGAACTTTCCCTGATTGCTTAAAAGTATTGTACATATTAAGACAATCCTGTGGAGTCATCGCCATAGACTTCTCACAAAATACATGCTTACCGGCCTGCAATGACTCTATAGTCATATGCGCATGTTCATTCAAAGGTGTTGCGATCATCACAGCCTGAATATCCTTGTCCTCTAACAATCGGCGATAATCAACATACCTCTTCGCCTTTGGAAATATAGCCGAAGCATCTTTCAGATGTGGCGGGTAATTATCACACAAAGCCACTACATCAGCTATTGGATTGCTTTTCAGGTTATTCAGATGAAACTGTCCCCGGGAACCAGTTCCAATAAAACCAATCCGCACCTTCTCCTTAACGATCTTTGCCTTATCGTCGGCGCTACATGATTGCAGCCAGGGAAATGCAGACAGCATCATGCCTCCGCCTCCCACCATCCCGAGTTCCTTAAAGAAATCTCGACGACTCAAATTCGTATCTTCACTCAACATAACTTGTATAAATGTATTTCATATAAATCAAACTTCTTCATAATCGCAGGAATACTCTTTTCGTCAGCCACCATCAAGGCTGTCGAAAGTGCCTCACCCGCAACGGGATCCGGACCAATAACCGAAGCCATCTTATGTTCTTCAACGAACATTCCTGTTTTCGGATTAATAATATGTTTAGGATGCGTTGGCGTATTACCGGATGTAGTCAGGGTATTATCATGCAGCCGGAGGTTGTCCATTCGCTCGTGTGTAAACGGGTTATCAATCCCCACAGGCCAATAATCGCCACACGGATGTGTACCGACAGCCAGTACCGAACTGTTCCCAAAATTCACCAACGCCCTAGTCACCTTTTCGCGTTCCAATATTTCGCTAATCTTTTTCAATGCATACCCCTTGCCGATACCGCCCAAATCAATCTTCAGTGTCTCTGCCAGAAAATAAATACTCTTGTCCTTATCATTCAGCAACACCTTACTAAAATCATTTGCCGTGATATCAAAACAGCCTTCCGTCGACTCGTAATAGCGCTTGCAATCAATCAAAAGCTGCCACAATTCATCACTTACATTCACGGCATAGACACTGGCTTCACGATTAATTTTCGATACCTCGCTATCCTCATCAAAACAACTCAATAGACCGTTCAAACGCACAACCTCAGTTTGAATAATCTGCCATACACTACTTAGGAAAGCCTCCTCCCCACCAATCAGCAACACATCTAGTTCCGTCCCCATAACAGGCGACATTGAACCATGATAGAGCTGCGAATCAGTATAATAATTTGAATACGACATGATATTACATTTTTACATTGTTTAATTGTTGTGCGCACACAATGCGTTAAAACTCGAGCGCAAATATAACAAATTCACGCAGCCAACGACAGATATAATTACCTTTTAATATTATTTTAATGAACCATACCACATACGAACGTATGTCATTTTCAAGCGAAGCCGGATGTTCCCTAAAAAGGAGCTAAGCATATCCGAAAGTGACAAGACTGATGTACAGTAACAGCATATTCTGAACATTATTGTGATGTATTGAATATTTACATGCAGTCTGTTAGTTAAAGAGAAGTCCAAATATAAACGCAACTTAATGATCAGCAAGATTGTGTAAACTACTGTCATTATTCATGGCCTATTTTATCTTTTCTACGAAAGAATCTTTACACGAGCCCTGAAGATTTTTTCTATTTGTACTCACTCATTTATCGAACCACATATGTGGAACGATCGTTCCACATATATGAGCCGATCGATTCATATAATATGGTTCGACCGTTCCATATTATATGGGACGATAAAAAGATGGGGAGGTTTGTAAAAATGTATCTTTATGTTTACAGAAACTTAATCTATACCAAACATAAAATGTATCAATAGAACAATAAATCAATGTAATAGATTGGCTTTTTTATTTAAAAGTACACTAAAGACAGAGCATCCAATAGGGTCATAAGAATATTAAATACATGCAAAGCATGTATGTTCTCGTTAATAATAGAATTAAAAACAGTTCCTTAAAAGTTTATTAGGATAAAAAAGTTGCTGAAGGAAAAAACAAAAATAGAAAAGAATATCGAATTCTTTGTCTACTTTTGTCAAATCAAACAATATTAAGAATCACCTAAATTAAAATGAACATGATACATACAAAGCATTTTGTTGCAGCAGGAGTTGCTTTAAGTTTGACATTCATGGTTTTTTCTTGTACCACGGCCGAAAAAGCCGCTACCGACAAAACCAATTATGTAGCCTACGTCGATCCATATATCGGTTCAGGCGGTCACGGGCATGTATTCGTAGGAGCCAGCGTTCCCAACGGAGCCGTACAGGTAGGACCGGAGAATATATTCAAAGGATGGGACTGGTGCTCAGGTTATCATTATTCAGACAGTATTATCATCGGCTTCAGTCATACGCACCTGAGCGGTACCGGTTGTTCGGATCTGGGTGATGTGCTTATTATGCCTTACAGTGGAGCTATCCGTACAGCTCGCGGCGAACAAAATAACATCAAAAATTGTGCTTCTTCCTATTTTTCTCATAAAAACGAATCTGTATCTCCAGGCTATTATTCTGTATTGATGGACAATGGAGTAAAAGTAGAACTGACAGCAAGCGAACGTGTCGGCATGCATCGCTATCATTTTCCTGAAAATCAGACAGCTCATCTCCTCATTAATCTCAAAGAAGGAATCGATGACAGTACCTACGAGACCTACATGAAAAAAGTAGACGACTACACCATTGAAGGTTATCGTTTCTCACGTGGTTGGAGTCCTCAACATAAAGTATTCTTCATATTAAAAAGTGAACAACCTATAGGGCAAGTACATATGTACAACGACGATGCTCCGGCCGGAAATGATCAACTGACAGGCAAAGCTATTAAAGCAGTTTTGACATTTAAAGATACTATGACACTGGATGCAAAAATCAAAGTAGCTATTTCATCTGTCAGCTGCGCAAATGCATTAATGAACCTGAGTCAGGAAATGCCGGGCTGGGATTTTGAAAAAGTACACAATAAGGCTATCGCCAAATGGAACAAACAACTGTCATGCGTAAAAATCGAAACAAAAGATGAAACGGCTAAAAAAATATTCTACACAGCCATGTACCATGCATTCATCGCTCCTGTATTATATTGTGACGTAAACGGACAGTTTCGTGCACAAAACGACAAAATATATTCAGACAACAAATGGACCAACTATTCAACCTTCTCTCTGTGGGATACCTATAGAACGTTGAATCCTCTCTATACAATAATTGCTACAGATAAAGTAGATAATATGATTAACACGTTTCTCAGTATCTGCGACCAGCAGGGGAAACTTCCGATCTGGTATTTATCCGGAACAGAAACTGATTGCATGCCGGGCTACAGTTCCGTACCTATCATTGCCGATGCTTATCTGAAAGGATTCAAAGGTTTTGATGCGGAAAAAGCGCTCAACGACATGATCAAGACGGCAACCAATGATAATCAGAAAGGAATCACTTTCGTCAAAGAAAAAGGGTACATTCCTTGTGATAAAATCCACGAAGCGACTTCCATTGCCATGGAATATGCTGTCGATGACTGGGGTCTTGCCATGATGGCGAAAAAGATGGGAAAGAATGATATATATCAGCAGTATTTAAAACGTGGTAAATACTATTCACAGTATTTTGACAAAAGCATCAATTTTATTCGTCCGAAGATGGATAACGGAAGCTGGCGTACTCCTTATAATCCGATTCAATCTATTCATGGTGTAGGCGACTTTACCGAAGGAACAGGCTGGCAATACACATTTTTTGTTCCACAGCATCCGGAAGGATTAATCGCGCTGTTCGGTGGCGATCAGATATTTGCAACAAAGCTCGATTCTCTCTTCACTGTTCATGGCGACATGGGTGCGCAAGCATCAAGCGACATCAGCGGTTTGATCGGACAATATGCACATGGCAATGAACCTAGCCACCATATTGCCTACCTTTATCCGTATGCCGGCCAGCAATGGAAGACGGCAGAAAAAGTTCGTTATATCCAGAACACATTTTACACTGACAAGAACGATGGCATCATCGGTAATGAAGACTGCGGGCAGATGTCGGCATGGCACATCATGTCGGCTTTCGGATTTTATCAGGTGAATCCGTCAAACGGCATATTTGTGTTTGGCAGTCCGCAGTTCAATAAAGCCACCATCCAATTGCCCAAAGGAAAGAGTTTTGAGATTGTGGCAGAAAACAACAGCAAACAAAATATCTATATCCAGTCTGTCAAACTCAATGGCAAACCATATACTAAATCCTATATCACATACAACGATATAATGAGTGGTGGTAATCTCACCTTTGTAATGGGTAGTACACCGAATAAACAGTTTGGTGCTGCTCCGCAAGATCGCCCCAAGAGTATTGAATAAGGACATTACATGTAACGGATTATTTTGCAGTTTGAACAAAAGACAAAATAATCCGCTACTTTTTTTATATTCAAAGATTATCATGTACCTTTGCCACCTAAAGTAAAAATTAACTTGTATTTAGATGAGAACGCATATATGCAAAAATCTCACATTCCTGCTTCTTTTAAGCATTGTGGGCGCATTCGTAACAGGATGCCGCAAGGGACAGAAGCAAGTTGCAAGAAATGATATTCAGTTTGATTCGATAAAAATCGATAAAACTTATCACTTATTGGACAATCCTAAAAACCCAAATTGCAATTTACAGATAAATTTTATCTTTCCTGCGAACTACAAAGATAAAGAGGTGTTGAAGAAAATCCAAGAACAGTTTGTTTATACTTATTTCGGCGACAAATATGATACACTTTCCCCCCGAGATGCACTGAACAAATATACGGATGCCTACATGGAATCTTATAAGAAATTAGAAAGTGACTTCAAAAATGAAACAGAAAAAAATAATAATACATCTGTCAAAACATGGTTTTCTTATTATGAAATAACATCAGGAAAAATCATTTTCAATAAAGATAATTTTCTAAGTTTCGTCATCAACTCCGAAAATTATACAGGCGGCGCCCATGGCTCACATGCCATCAATAATCATGTCATCAGCCTTCTCGGAGGCAAAATGTTAACTGAAGAAGATATTTTTATAGATAATTATCAGGATGAATTATCCCGTCTGTTAGTCAAACATATTGCCAAACAGAATAAAATAGAAGATCCAAAAGAGTTAGAAAATATCGGATATTTCAGTGTAGATGAAATTTCACCCAACGGAAACTTTCTGATTGATGATAGAGGAATCACCTATACTTATAATGAATATGAGATTGCAGCCTATGTAATTGGGGTAACGAATGTTTTTCTTCCTTATGAAGAATTGCAGAGTTTGATCCGGACTGACGGGCCACTCTCTAAATTTATTTCACCAAACTTATAATTATAGCAGACTCTCTATAAAGTCTGTAAAGAAAAATGGAACCGACAAATACAGAAAACGAGTTGTCAACTGTTGAAAACCAATTGTCAATAGTCAAGACATACTTTCCTACTCTGAGCCAAAGGCAGAACGAGCAGATTGAAATGCTTTATACTCAGTATGCCGACTGGAATGCTAAAATTAATGTCATCTCACGAAAGGATATCAGTAACCTTTATCTTCATCACGTTCTTCATTCGCTGGGCATTGCCAAAATGATTAATTTCAAACCCGGTTCGACAATTATGGACATTGGTACAGGGGGAGGTTTCCCCGGCATTCCTTTAGCCATTTTATTTCCTGATTCGCAATTTCACTTGGTGGACAGCATCGGAAAAAAAATAAAAGTGGCGCAATCAGTTGCTGATGCTATCGGTCTGAAGAATGTAACCACACGTCAATGTAGGGGTGAAGAAGAAAAGCAACTTTTTGATTTTATTATAAACCGGGCTGTTATGCCGCTAACTGATTTGATAAAGATTGTACGGAAAAACGTCAAGAAGGAGCAACAGAATGGTCTCCCAAATGGTTTAATATGCCTGAAAGGCGGAGAACTGGAGCAAGAAATCAAACAATTCAAACATCAGGCTTCAGTGATTGAGTTAAGTGATTATTTTAAAGAAGAATTTTTCGAAACTAAAAAAGTGATTTATATTCCATTATGATTACAGTAAAGTCATTTGAATTCAACTTTTTTCAAGAAAATACTTATCTGCTGTATGATGAAACCGGTGAAGCGGTTCTGATTGACTGTGGTTGTTATCGTAAAGATGAAGAGAGAGAATTGAGTTCATTCATCACCGAAAACAAACTAACGTTGAAACATCTGCTTTGTACTCATCTACATTTGGATCATATCTTCGGGAACCCGTTCATCCTCAAGACCTACGGTCTAAGTCCCGAAGCGCATCGATTGGATGTGGAACAGTTGCCTACACCTACAGAGCAAGCCAAATCCTTTGGAATGTCAGGGCGCATTGACTCTGTGCCCATAGGAAATTATCTGGTAGGCAATCAAATGATTAAATTCGGAAAATCAGAACTACTTGTAATCACCGTTCCAGGACATTCACCTGGCGGACTTGCTTTTTATAATAAAAAAAATGGTATTGTTGTTGTCGGCGATACACTCTTCTCCGGAAGCATTGGACGTACAGATATATGGAACGGCAATCACGAAATACTGACGGCTGCCATCCGTGACAAACTCCTTGTGCTCCCTGAAGAAACGATTGTTTATCCCGGACATGGTCCTGAAACACGTATCATTGATGAAAAATTAAATAATCCCTATTTATAAATATTCAAATTATGAACACAAATAAATTTGTAAATCGCCATGTAGGCATTTCAGCAGAGGATATTCCTTCTATGCTTAAAGCAATCGGTGTCAGCAGTGTTGACGAACTGATTGACCAGACCATACCCGGCAACATCCGCCTGAAAAAGCCCCTGAATCTACCTGAACCCATGACAGAGCGCGAGTATGCAGAGCACATTTCCGAACTAGCTTCTAAAAATGAAGTTTTTACTTCATATATAGGAATGGGTTGGTACGATACTGTCTGCCCTGCACCCGTACAACGCAACGTCTTTGAGAATCCCGTTTGGTACACCTCTTATACGCCCTATCAAGCCGAAGTTTCACAAGGTCGTCTGGAAGCATTACTGAACTTTCAGACGGTTATCTGCGAATTGACTGGCCTGCCACTGGCTAACTGCTCGCTTCTTGACGAAGCTACAGCTGCCGCCGAAGCAGCAACAATGTTTCACAATACACGCAGTCGTACACAGATCAAAGCAGAGGCAAACACGCTGTTTGTTGACGAAAAAGTTTTTGCTTCAACATTAGCGGTGATTCATACCCGCATGATTCCGCAAGGTATCAAAATTGTTGTTGGCGACTATAAGACATTCCAATTCACACCAGATATTTTTGGAGCTATCGTACAGTTTCCAAACAGCGACGGTCTGATCGAAGATTATAAAGAATTTATTGCTCACGCCAATGCCAACGAAACTCGCGTTGCTGTTGCAGCCGACCTGATGAGTCTGGTACTACTTACTCCTCCGGGGGAATGGGGTGCCGATGTTGTATTCGGAAGCAGTCAGCGTTTTGGTATTCCAATGTTCTATGGTGGACCGTCAGCAGCGTTCTTCGCAACGAAAGACGATTATAAACGCACCATCCCAGGACGTATCATTGGTATTTCCAAAGATGCCTATGGACATCCGGCTTTCCGCTTAGCTCTACAAACGCGCGAGCAGCATATCAAACGCGAAAAAGCGACTTCCAATATCTGTACAGCACAAGCATTACTCGCTACAATGGCTGGATTCTATGCGGTCTATCATGGGGCTGAAGGGCTGAAAGATATTGCCGGACGTATCCACTCTTATACCGGATTCCTTGCTCAAGAGCTGGAGAAACTGGGATACAAGCAACTCAATAAAGACTTCTTCGATACGCTAAATATTGAACTTCCCGCAAACATATCTGTTGATACTTTGCGCGAAATCGCTCTCGAATGCAAAGTAAACCTTCATTATTTCGAAGACAATCATATTGGCATCAGTCTGGACGAAACAACACAGACCACCGACATCGGTGTGCTGCTGTATATATTTGCCAGTGCTGCTGGGATAGAATACACACTAAAAGAAACGGTTCCTAATAGAACTTACTTCGATACGAAATATACCCGCATATCTGAGTTCCTTCAAGAAGATGTATTCAAAAAGTATCATACCGAAACAGAATTGATGCGCTATATCACCCGTCTGGGTCGCAAGGATGTTTCTCTGGCTCAATCGATGATCTCGCTCGGTTCATGCACAATGAAACTTAACCCTGCATCGACCATGCTTCCAATGAGTCGTCCTGAATTTATGAATATCCATCCATACGCTCCGGAAGATCAAGTCGAAGGATATAAAGAATTGATTGAAAACCTCTGCAGTTATCTGGCTGAGATCACAGGTTTCAAGGGTGTCACCCTGCAACCGAACTCCGGCGCAGCTGGCGAATACACAGGTCTGCGTATTATCCGTGCATATCTGGAGAGCACAGGTCAGGGACACCGTAATATAGTTCTCTTGCCTTCATCTGCTCACGGAACCAATCCGGCAAGTGCCGTTCAATGCGGGTTCACCACCGTAACAGTTAAATGCGATGATAATGGAAATATCGATTTGAATGACTTCCGCACCAAAGCAGAAGAAAATAAAGACAATCTGGCTGCAACAATGATCACTTACCCATCGACTCACGGTATCTTCGAAGCAGATATTAAAGAAATGGGAGAGATTGTTCACGCCTGTGGCGGTCAATTCTATATGGATGGAGCAAATATGAATGCACAAGTCGGATTAACCAATCCTGGCACTATCGGTGCTGATGTTTGTCATCTGAATCTCCACAAGACATTCTCTTCTCCTCACGGAGGTGGCGGTCCCGGCGTTGGTCCGATCTGTGTTGCCGAACATTTGGTTCCATTCTTGCCTTCACATCCCGTACTTTGGAACAGCGATCTAAACACTGTAGCTGCTGCACCTTATGGTAGCGCAGGAATATTACCTATTGCATATGGATACATTCGGATGTTAGGGACTGATGGTCTGACCGAAGTTACAAAGACTGCTATTCTTAATGCCAACTATCTGGCAGCGCGCCTGAAAGATACATACGGAATCGTCTATACAGGTACAACCGGCCATGTAGGCCACGAACTGATCCTCGAATGCCGCAATATAAAAGAAAAATCAAATGTTGATGAGGGCGACATCTCAAAGCGTCTGATGGACTTTGGTTACCATGCACCAACGCTCTCTTTTCCTGTTCACGGCACATTAATGGTTGAGCCAACCGAAAGTGAGAGTAAGGCTGAACTGGATCGCTTCGTTGAAGTGATGGAATGTATCTATAAAGAGATCAAAGAAGTTGAAGAAGGCAAAGCTTCGAAAGAAGACAATGTCTTGAAAAATGCTCCACACCCCGAATATGAGATGACGGCCGACGAATGGAAACACGAATATTCGCGTAGTAAGGCTGCTTTTCCGTTGGAATGGCTCCACGACAGCAAGTTCTGGATCAATGTTGCCCGCGTAGACAACGCTTATGGAGACAGAAACCTTATCCCGACGTTGTGCGCTTGCGATATATAAGAAAATACACTGATAACTCAGATTTGATAATAACCACGAACTCTTTTATGGAGTTCGTGGTTATTTTTTGTTATATCTTTGTATATAAACAAAAACAACAATATATTTGTAGTATAATAAAAACTAGATAAATATAGAAACACTATAAAAAATCAATCATGAAAATTACAAATAATCTCATTCCACTACTGCTAGTATGCTTCTGTATCATAGGTGCGGCTTGTCACGACAATAAAAAAACAGCCAATGCAAAAAAGACAATGTTGATTGAAAAAGCTCTTCCTGAAATCAAAAAGCAGATCAATGGAAAATGGAAACTTGTCAGTGGCAAGAACGCTTCCGAAAATTGTGAATATGAAAACACTTTTATCACCTTCGATGGAGATAACTATATATGGACTGAAAACGGTAAAGACGAACCAGGCTCACTCAACTGGCGTAATGCAGACACCGGTATCGGCTATAAGGCTTATCTGATGGATGCATTCTATAAGACTCATCCTGCGTTTCCACTTATGATCAACGGTGATACACTTTTGCTGCAGGACTGCTCAAAGACCGGCTACCTCTACACACTGGTCAGAAAGTAATCAAAGTTTCAAGAAAGCTCTTTTTCATAGAATAAACGAGCCTTTCATGATCTTATCAGGAAAGTAATGCCCGAGAAAAAGCTAATTTATAAGGAATAAAGCGCCGTTTATCATATATCTTTTGTACTTTTGCAAAAATAAGTAAGTAAACATAATGCAAAGGAGCTGCATTACTTTCATTTTAATCATATAGTGAATCAGGCATGAAATATCATACCATATTTATTTGCATCATCATTATAAGTTTATTGACATTATTGATGAGCTGCAACGACGATGTATTTGTGAAAGAATTGAATGTATCCACCACTGAACTACAGATGGATGGAGAAGGAGATTCGTCGGTTGTCACATTCAATAAAATCCCCGAAGGGGGAATTTTATCTATTGACCAATCCAATAATGAGTTTTATGGGAAAGTATACGATGAAAACGGAAAGATATTATACAATTCTGTCACTTTCTATGAGAATCCCTTAAAGCAAAAAGGAAAATTGGTGTATCAAAGCTCTCTTAACGGTTTCACAGTGAAACGTTCGGACGATAAAAAAATAGAAATAAGCGTAGATGAAAATTTATCGAATCAAGATTTTAAGTTCACTGTTTGGATTGGCGACTATGACAAAAACATTCCTATTCATATCACGCAGGTACCTTCTGCAGGGTATGACTTCGATCATATAAACTATTCGCTAACGCCTATGACTTATTACCAAAATTGGGAAGAATCAAACACAAACCTCGTCATCGATAATCATAACGACAACCCGATAACCATCGGCGTCTCGATCTTTTCGGGCGAACAGCAATCTTTCACTTTCTCAAGTCAGGATCCGAAAGCGTTTTCATTTCTTAAGCCCGATGCACAGGTGACGATTCCAGACAGTGTGATAAACGACGAGATTAAGATTTCGAACAAAAAAACTTACTATAAAAATTCCGAACAAAAAACGCCGCTTCCTTTTGAGGATGTGAAAAAGACTATAACCGTGGAAAAAGGGAAAACAAAGGTCATCAAAATTTTGGAATATTCATATTTTGATGCAGACTATACATTATACATCCGAAACCGAAAAACAGGAAAAATTAAAAGCATAACCGGAATCTTCCACAGCAAAACACTAACAGGAAAATATATGCTGGCATTAAAGAGACTTTCGTAAAAAATGAGAACAAACAATAACAAACTACTTCTTATCAGTCTGTCGATATTTTTCACCTTCATAGCAAAGGGACAGACATCAGACAGCATCCCAAACAAGCGACCGATTCATCAAGTCGAATTCGACATTGCTCCCGGATATATATTCCTGTCGAATGATTTCTATAAGGGGAATAATCTAAAAAAAGAAAAGATTGACAAAAGCTTGTCGCTACATCTTAAATACGCTTTTCAATTCAACCCCAATTCATATTTGGGAAAGCTTTATCCGCATACTTACCAGGGAGTGGGAATCGCTTACAATACTTTTTATAATTCCAACGAAGTGGGAAATCCCATTGCACTATATGTATTTCAAGGGTCACGTATCAAACAGTTGTCACAACATCTGTCGTTTGATTATGAATGGAATTTCGGAGCCTCTTTTGGCTGGAAACCTTATGATGAAAACAAAAATGAATATAACACATCTATAGGTTCAAGGATTAACGCTTATATCAATCTGGGTTTCTTCCTTAACTGGCAAATGACCTCACAATGGAAACTGGCAGCTGGCGTAACTGCTACACACTATTCTAACGGTAATACACATTATCCTAACGGAGGACTTAACACTACCGGAATGAGGATAGGCGTTACACGCCTTTTTGATGCCAGATATAACAAAATATCCATGCAACACGAAACAATGCGAATACCCTTAGTGAAGCCTCATCTGAGTTATGATATAATCATTTACGGAGCAACACGATCTAAAGGTATTGTTGACGAACATTATATCGTGCCGAGTTCATTCGGTATTGTAGGTTTTAATATTAATCCGCTGTATCGTTTCAATAAATACCTTAAGGCAGGTCTGTCGTTAGACGGGCAATACGACGAAAGTGCCCATATCGAAAACCATATTGCCGGTAAAAATGAAAACGGGGACATGCGTTTCTACCGTCCCCCCTTCATTGAACGCATAGAGGCAGGATTATCTCTTAGAGGCGAGTTTGTAATGCCGATCTTTTCCATCAATATCGGCATAGGGCATAATATTCTCTATAAAGGAAGCGGTTACGGCGGATTCTATCAAGTCGTTGCTCTCAAGACCAGCATTACCCGCAACCTGTTTCTACACGTAGGTTATCAGCTAAGTAAGTTTCATGACCCAAAGAATTTGATGCTGGGCTTTGGATATAGGCTTAACAACTGACATTCGAATATTAATATTACTCCACCCGCAAAATCACTTGTGTAAAAATTTGTCCCTGACGAATATACAAATTGTAATCGCCGGCATGTACATAATCATCATTAACCAAGGTCAGTGTCAAAGTATTGCGCTTTACGGAATGTGAGAATACTTTGTCAAACTTTGTATCAAAAGCATATTCGGCTCCTTTGGGAAGATCAATGGACACAGGATCGATATAGTTCTGAAACTCAGCAACGACTTTGTCGTTTTCGGGCAAATCATTCGCCTCGGCCTGAACAGAAACATATTTTATAACGGAACCGGCTTTAGATGCATCTGCTTTGAGCGGTTCTACAACATAAAAACGATAATAAGTACTGTTGAGAAGCACAGCATTTACTCCAGAGGGAAATGTCATGATTGTTTCTTGATCGAAAGCCTGATACATATGTCCCTGAGCAACAGCTACTTCTCGCACAAGATTATTAGTAACCGGACCTATCTTTTTTCCCACTCCGCCGGTATTGCCGCAATCAGCAATATAACACGACCGGGTATAAAAATTATTAGCCTCATTAATATAGATATCCGAACTACCCAAACTGGTTCTGCCACTCTTTTCGTTAAGCATATTCAACGTTACCGTGCCAGAAGGATCACTCACATCATCTTTAGAACACCCAAAACCAACACACACCATAATAACACACAAAACATGTACTAGCAAATTTCTCTCCATTTCAATTTTTTTTTAACACGGATACAAAGGTACAAATATCAATAAATATAACAAACAATCTCTTCTCTTTATAGCCAATGCTTTCCGAAAACAAGCCTTAAACCATGTGCGGCCCCAAAACAAACCGGAATGCCAACAAGTAAAACAAAGAATAATCTGACTAACGGCACAATAGGCAATGTCTCAGATAAGAACGTAAATCCGACAACAAAAAACGGATGAATAATATAAAAAGCATAACTATCAGCCGATAATGTTTGCATTATATGACAAGGTTTATCAAAATATTTTTTGGCAATAGCAACCAAAAAATAGCTAAAACCGGCACACATCACCGGTTCCCAAAAAGCATAAATCAAAGCTTGAACACTCCATCCGCCCGCAAAATTTCCTGCAGAATTTTGATAATAGAGGACACTTTCTGCAAAAAAAGGAATACCTAAAAAGATAGCTATCAAAAACCAAGGAAGCGAATCACGTACCTGAATCCGTTCGAGCCAGCCATTCCGACCGGCGATAATGCCCAAAGCATACATAAAGATATAAAGCGGAAAATAACCCAACTGTAATCCCAAAATATTTTTACCTGTCGGACAGAAAAGACGAACTGAAAAAGCAAATATGCCGGCGAGTATAAAGAATGTGATGATACCAAGTACCGAAGGGCGTTTCCAGTTAATAACTATTCGCTTTTTAAACCATTTTCTATAAGCAAGATAACTTGATTCAAAAATCAGCAATGTAAATACAAACCACATCGGTCCGGGACCAAAATTATTCCAATGGCCATAAATCCAATATACAAGCAAAGGATTAAGAATAAAAACAAAAATCAGCAACGGAACCAACAAACGCTTAACACGGTCCACCAAAAACAGACGGAAACCTTTTCTATCCAGAGATTCAGGCATAAGTAAAGCTGAAATAAAGAAAAACAAACTCATAAAATAGGATTGATCTATACCCATCAACAAAGAAAGCAGAATTTGTGTAACTCCCGTAGTTGTTTCTTTAGATAAATAATACCAGCCTCCAGAGGCACCAAAGCCAATGGCAGAATGATGAAAAAAGACGAGCATCGTCAAAAAGACTCTAAGCAAATCCAAATAATATATGCGTCTATTCATATGAAAATCAATAAGAATTAATAGAATTCCCAAAGATAAAAATATTATTTCATACTACTGATTAATAAACTTTTATTTATTATTCAATAATCAATATACTTACATTCTTGCTTCTTATCTCTTTCGCTCAAAATGATGAAAAGTGTGCATTTTTGATAGAAAGTTTTCTACATCCCAAATGTTTGATTACTTTTGCACCGATTTCAATATTCAATCAGGAAATAATATGAGTTTAAAAATTATCGTATTAGCTAAACAGGTTCCGGATACACGTAACGTGGGTAAGGATGCGATGAAAGAAGACGGCACAGTCAATCGTGCTGCGCTTGCTGCCATCTTCAATCCGGAAGACCTGAACGCATTAGAGCAGGCATTGCGCCTGAAAGATGCTTTCCCCGGAACGACTGTTACGGTGTTGACCATGGGTCCCGGACGTGCTGCCGAAATCATCCGTGAAGGATTATATCGCGGTGCCGATGGTGGATATCTGCTGACAGACCGGGCTTTCGCGGGCGCCGACACATTAGCCACCTCATATGCGTTGGCTACTGCCGTAAAAAAGATAAATGATTACGACATCATTATTGGTGGGCGTCAAGCCATCGATGGAGATACAGCTCAAGTAGGTCCGCAGGTTGCAGAAAAATTAGGCTTGCCTCAAATTACCTACGCTGAAGAAATTCTTAACATCGACGAAAAATCAAAACGTATCACAGTAAAGAGACATATTGACGGCGGTGTAGAAACAGTAGAAGGCCCGATGCCTATCGTTATCACAGTCAATGGTTCCGCAGCGCCATGTCGTCCACGTAACGCCAAACTCGTGATAAAATATAAGCGGGCTTTAGGTGCACAAGAAAAAGCAGCCGCTCCGGCTTGCCATCCCAATCAAACGCCTTTAGCTTATCCCGAACTATATGAGAAGCGCCCTTATCTGAATATTCAGGAATGGAGTGTTGCCGATGTTAACGGTGATTTAAACCAATGCGGTCTGTCCGGCTCTCCAACGAAAGTAAAGAGCATTGAGAATATTGTGTTCCAAGCCAAGGAAAGTAAGACACTGGCAGATTCTGATCAGGATGTTGAAGGATTAATTGTCGAACTGCTAGCTAATCACACCATAGGATAACATGAATAACGTATTTGTATATTGTGAACTTGAAGGTACGACCGTTGCCGATGTAAGTCTTGAGCTTCTGACCAAAGGCCGGAAGTTGGCCAACCAGCTAAACTGCAGTTTGGAAGCTATTGTGGCAGGTACAAACTTGGGTGGTATTGAAAAACAGATAATGCCTTATGGCGTAGATAAGCTGCATATATTTGATGCACCGGGATTATTTCCCTACACCTCTATGCCGCACGCTTCAATCCTGATTAATCTTTTCAAAGAAGAGAAGCCGCAGATATGCCTAATGGGAGCAACCGTTATCGGTCGTGATCTTGGTCCGCGGGTATCATCCGCACTGACAAGCGGTCTGACAGCCGATTGTACATCACTTGAAATCGGATCACACGAAGATAAAAAAGCCGGTAAGAAATATGAAAACCTGCTTTATCAGATCCGTCCGGCTTTCGGTGGAAATATCGTTGCAACAATCGTTAATCCCGAACACCGCCCACAAATGGCTACCGTACGCGAAGGAGTGATGAAGAAAGAGATATGTAATGAGAACTACAAAGGCGAGGTTGTTATACATGACGTTGCTAAATACGTTCCGGAAACAGACTTCGTAGTCAAAGTAATTGATCGCCATGTAGAAAAGGCTAAACATAATCTGAAAGGGGCAGCAATCGTTGTTGCCGGAGGTTATGGTATGGGATCGAAAGAAGGCTTCGACAAACTTTTCGAACTGGCTAAAGAACTTCACGCTGAAGTTGGTGCCAGCCGCGCTGCGGTCGATGCAGGTTTCTGCGATCATGATCGTCAGATCGGACAGACAGGACTCACTGTTCATCCGAAACTTTATATCGCCTGCGGTATCTCCGGACAAATTCAACATATTGCCGGAATGCAGGATGCAGGTATCATCATTTCTATAAACAACGACGAGAATGCTCCTATCAATAAAATTGCCGATTATATTATCAATGGCACTGTAGAAGAAGTGATCCCGAAGATGATTAAATATTACAAAAAGAACACGAAGTAATTATGTCAAACTTTTATACAGACAACCCAAGCTTAAAACATTACCTTCATCACCCGCTGATGAAACGTATTGTTGAATTGAAGGAACGCAACTTTGCCGACAAAGACGCTTTCGATGATGCTCCTCAGAATTATGACGATGCAATGGACAACTACGAAAAAGTGTTGGAAATCGTTGGTGAGATTTGTGGAGATACAATCTCACAAAATGCCGAAGAGGTAGATAAAGAAGGGCCGACTGTTGCCAACGGCCGTGTCACTTATGCAGCCGGAACAGAACGCAATCTGGAAGCTGTACGCAAAGCCGGACTGATGGGAATGTCAATGCCACGCCGTTTTGGCGGGCTTAACTTCCCCATTGTTCCTTATATTATGGCGGCCGATATCGTTTCACGTGCGGATGCAAGTTTCGAAAACCTTTGGGGATTGCAGGACTGTGCTGAAACGTTGTATGAATTCGGCAACGATGATCAGCGTCAGCGTTATATTCCGCGAGTATGCGAAGGTGAAACGATGTCAATGGATCTGACCGAACCGGATGCCGGCTCCGATCTTCAATCTGTCATGCTAAAAGCAAGCTATGACGAACAAGAAAGTTGTTGGCGTCTGAATGGCGTAAAACGATTCATCACCAATGGCGATTCAGATATTCATCTGGTGCTGGCCCGTTCGGAAGATGGAACGAAAGATGGCCGAGGATTGTCAATGTTTATTTATGACAAGAAAAACGGAGGCGTTAACGTCCGTCGCATTGAGAACAAGATGGGCATCAAAGGCTCTCCTACTTGCGAATTGGTATTCAAGAATGCTAAAGCCGAGTTATGCGGAGATCGCAAACTGGGACTTATTAAATACGTAATGGCTCTGATGAACGGCGCTCGCCTGGGAATCATGGCACAAGCCGTCGGATTAAGCGAAGCAGCCTATCGCGAAGGCTATACCTACGCTACAGAACGTAAACAGTTCGGAAAAACCATCATTGAGTTTCCCGCTGTTTTTGAGATGGTCGCAATAATACGCGCCAAAGCTGACGCTTCACGAGCAATGCTTTATGAGACTGCACGATTCGTTGATATCTATAAAGCGCTTGAAGACATCTCTAGAGAACGTAAACTAACACCAGAAGAACGTACTGAGATGAAAAAATATAGTAAGCTGGCTGACGCATTCACACCGCTTGGCAAAGGAATGACAACCGAATATGCCAACCAGAATACTTATGATGCCATACAGATCCACGGCGGTTCAGGTTTCATGAAAGATTATACCTGCGAACGTCTTTATCGTGATGCACGTATCACCAACATCTATGAAGGCACAACGCAATTGCAGGTTGTCGCGGCAATACGCCATGTGACGACGGGGACTTACCTGAATCAGATTCGTGATGAGTATGATAAGATTGAATATAAACCCGAATTGCAGGCTTTGCAAAGCAGGCTTCAAACGATGACGACTAATTATGAACAGGTTGTCAATCTGGTTTCAGAAACAAAAGACAATGAGTATATCGAGTTCCATGCGCGCCGCCTGGTTGAGGCTGCCGCTCATTGTGTAATGGGCTACCTGCTATTGCGTGATGCAAATGAAGATGATAGTTTCCGCCATTCCGTAGAAGTGTATGTCAACTACGGCGAAGCTGAAATAGACAAGATTCTTGTCTTCATCAGCAACTTCAAACAGGAAAAACTGGAATCCTACAAACAATAATTATTGTATTGCATATATCAGGCACGGATGACACATATCACGGTGTGATTCGTGCTTTATTTATATAATCACTAAATGATATCACCATGTCAATATCCACTTTTTCAAAGACGATTCTGATTGCCGGAACAACGGCATTATCATTAACTGTCATTTCGGCTTCAGCCACCGACAACAATCTGACAAAATACGTACGCCCTTTGGTAGGCACTGCCGGTTTTGGGAATGTTTACCCCGGAGCACAACTTCCTTTTGGAGGCATACAAATCAGCCCGGATACCGATGATGACGATTACGATGCCGCTTCAGGCTACAAATTCGATCACCCGACATTGATGGGATTCAGTCTGACTCATCTTAGTGGAACAGGCATTCCTGATCTGGGTGATTTTCTGTTCATCCCCGGAACCGGAACCGCCCATCTTAATCCGGGAACGCATGCCAATCCTGATCATGGTTACCGTTCCCGCTATTGTCACGATGAAGAAACAGCTACACCCGGATATTATGCCGTCAGACTATCGGATTATAATGTTTCTGCCGAAATGACTTCCAGCATCCGAAGCGGAATGTTCCGCTTCAGCTATCCCGAATCAGACAGTGCTTTCATCCTGATCGATTTAAAACATACACTTTATCAGAAATGCAAATGGGCTAACATACGCCTTGTGAATGATTCGACTATTGTCGGTTCCAAACTGGTAAAAGGCTGGGGACCGGAACGGCATGTATTCTTTGCTGCCGTATTTTCAAAACCTCTGGAAAATATTTTGTTCATGCAAGACAGTGTACCTGTTCTCTACAATACTAAACGTTTCCGCAGCTCACGCGAAGCCTGGGGTGAAGATATCAAATGCCTCATACGATTCAAAACGACAAACGGTGAATCCATATATGTAAAAACAGCCATCTCAGGCGTAAGTACCGATGGTGCATTACTAAATCTGAAAGAACTCGACGGACAAACTTTCGATTCGGTACGACTGACGGCCGAAAAGAAATGGAATGACGAATTGTCGCACTATGCCATCACAGGCGATGAGCAGCAGAAAGAAACGTTTTATACCTCCGTCTATCATGCCGCACTTCACCCGTTTGTTTTTGAAGATCTCGACGGCAAATATCGTTCTCTAGACAAAAGCATCCAGACAGCCAAAGATTTTACCAACTATACCACTTTCTCATTATGGGACACCTATCGTGCTTTCCACCCGTTGCTGAATCTGGTCCATCCGGATATCAATGCAGATATTGCCAATTCATTACTGGCACATTATGACAAAAGTGTGGAAAAGATGCTTCCTGTATGGTCGTTCTATGGCAACGAAACGTGGTGCATGATCGGCTATCATGCCGTCTCAGTCCTTGCGGATATGATTGTAAAAGATATCCCCGGCTTCGACTACGAACGTGCTTTCGAAGCAATGAAGACCACGGCCATGAACCCGCACTATGACTGCCTTCCCGATTATGAACAACTTGGATATGTTCCGTTCGATAAAGAGAAAGAATCCGTTTCTAAAACGCTGGAATATGCTTTCGACGATTACTGCATTGCGCAAGCTGCCCGCAAATTAGGAAGAACTGCCGATTATAAGTATTTTCTCAACCGCGCCCTATCCTATCAGAATTTGATTGATCCTGAAACAAAATATATGCGTGGTCGCGACAATAAGGGCAACTGGCGCACTCCTTTTGCTCCGATAACATATCAAGGTCCGGGTTCTGTAAATGGCTGGGGCGATATCACTGAAGGATTCACGATGCAATATACCTGGTATGTACCACAAGACGTACAAGGTTATATAAATGCCATGGGACGACGGCTATTCGAAGCCCGCTTAGACTCTATGTTCACTATCAAACTCCCCGACGATATCCCAGGCGCTCACGATATTCAAGGGCGTATCGGCGCCTATTGGCATGGCAACGAACCTTGCCATCAGGTTATATATTTATATAATTATCTGAAACAGCCATGGAAGTGCCAGCAATGGATCCGTCGCGTCGTAGATGATTTTTATGGCAATGAACCGGCTTCGCTGAGTGGAAACGATGACTGCGGGCAAATGTCGGCCTGGTATATCTTCAACACAATGGGATTCTATCCGACAGCTCCCTCAAGCAATATATACAACATCGGCTCTCCCGCCCTTCCCTCGGTCGATCTTCGGATGAACAACGGTAAACATATTTGTGTGACAACCACCAACTGGTCGCATAAAAATGTATATATCAATAAAATGTATCTCAACGGAAAAATCTATGACAAGTCATACCTGACTTATGACGATCTCCGTAACGGTGCCAATATTCATTTTGTCCTGAGCAATAAGCCCAACAAGAAACGCGCAATAACAACGACAGCCGTTCCTCCGTCACTTTCTGCTCCTGAAAAAACAATGGTATACAAAAAATAAAAATACATACTATATTTGACCTCAAAAAGTATATACTTTTTGATTGTAAGGTATATACTTTTTTATTACATGCTCTAGAGATTAAAAATATCAGCTTTTGATACAAAATAAAAGGTTGGATGAAACTACGTCATCTCGGTAAGAAATCAAATAAAATACCTGAATGAATCATACTGCACATGATACAATAGAGATGCACATTCTAAATATAGATAAAACAAATCCTTACATAGAATAATTATATTAAAAGAATAGAATTTTTATTTGTATATTTGCAAATAGACAAAATAGAAACACAAGATATGGAAAGAACATTTAAAGAGGCGTTAAAACATCGCCGTTCCTATTACAGTATCGGGAACCAGTCGCCTGTAAGCGATAAGGAAATTGAAGAAATTGTAAAATATGCCGTTACGCATGTCCCTTCGGCATTCAATTCACAATCGACACGTGTGATTATATTGCTCGGTGAAAACCATAAGAAACTTTGGAGCATTGTCAAAGAGACATTGCGAAAGATTATACCTGCAACAGCATTCAGTGCCACCGAGGCCAAGATTGATTCGTTTGCTGCCGGTTATGCAAGTCTTCTTTATTTTGAAGATCAGGCTGCCGTTGAATCGTTACAAAAAGCATTTCCACTTTATGCCGATAACTTTCCAATATGGTCGCAACAAACATCCGGCATGCATCAGCTTGCTGTTTGGACCATGCTGGAAGATGTGGGATTAGGCGCAACAATTCAGCACTATAATCCATTAATTGACGATGAAGTCCATTCTACATGGAATATTCCTGCCACATGGAAACTCATAGCTCAAATGCCTATGGGAACACCAACAGCCGAACCGGAAGAAAAAACATTCCAACCGCTTGATGAACGGGTAAAAGTTTTCAAATAAAATTGATAACACAACAAAAAAGGTAGAATGATTGAATTCATCCTACCTTTTTTATAACTTATATTAGGCTTAGTACTGATCGATTTGCAAATTCCCATCTATCAAATTCTTGATAGCATCAGAAAAGGCCTTGAAATGAGCAGAACCTGCATGAGCCTGGAATGCTGCATCATCCTTATATTCCTCGTAGAAGACAAACAACTTGCTATCAAACGGAGACTGATAAAGATTATAGCTTACATTTCCCGGTTCAACACGAGTAGAATCCGTCAACGTTTTTGCAACCTTAATGAAATCAGCCTGCTTTCCCTCTTTTACTAATACACGGCAAACGATCGTTTTCTTCGCAGGCTTTGCAACCTGAGTCGAATCCTTGCAAGACTTACCACATGCACAAGAATCACCGCATGCAGAAGACTTGTCACCATTAGCAGACTTGCTACCGCAAGAAGCGAAACCAACCATGGCTATAGCCATCAATAACATTCCTAACTTTTTCATATTTCTTCCATTTTTATAATTGACAATGTAAAATTACATCTAATATCGCATATATGCTACAAATAAATCATAATAATTTTCATTTTAAGATCATTCTGAATATCAAAATAATAAAGATACAATCATAGCCAACGTGAGCAACAGTCCAAAGGCCAGCACCAATTGAGCCGATGCGGCATCCAGATCGCGAATCACCTCGGGGCTTTCGAGCTTCGCCTGCGAAATAAGACGAATATTCTTAATCATCATCGGAAGCGTTATAACAACAATAAGGCTCAACGGAGGCAAGAGCTGTACAACGGTAAGAACCATAACTGTCACATATGCTGCAACGGACAACACGATATATTCAATTTTAGATCCTTGTAATCCTAAAAGCATTGCTTGCGTACGAATGCCCGCTTTGGAATCATCACGAATATCACGCGTGTTGTTCGCATGCAAAATATTCACAATCAGAAATCCTATCGGAGCCGATACAGCCAAAATATGCCAATCGATAACAGAAGTCATCACATAAGTAGTACCCAGAGCTATCAGCTGACCATAAATAACAAATATCAGCAAATCGCCCAAAGCGTGATATTTCAATATATAATAGAAATAAGCGGCAAGAACTCCAATAATACCAATCCAAAGGAGTTGTGACCCGCAACGCATAACTAGTACCAAACCAAGTAACACACCAACAGCAAGAATCACAACACCAAACATCCAAATCGTACGAGGCGGAAATACACCATCGACCAACATCCTGCTTGAACCGAACGTGTCCTTACGGTCGACACCGCGTCTAAAATCATAATAGTCGCTGATCAAGTTACCGGCAATCTGAAACAACACAGCCCCAAAGACGGCCCACAAACCTGCCATCCAATCAATATTGGAGAGCAGCATTCCTGAATGGCTCATCCAAAATACATACGCAAAGGCAATAAAAGCCGGTGTCGCTGAAGCCGGAAACGACCAGGGACGCGTAGCAAGAACCCATTTATTCATATCTATGTATTTGTAATTTGGAGGCAAAGATAATCTTTTTTAACTTTGCGAAAAAATAAACCTGAATATTAACATCTTTCAATCTCACATAAATGAAAAAGTTCTATTTTGCCATTACTGTTGCAGCCATTTTGTGGGCCGTCATGTTTTCACCTCTGACAGCTCCACATCTCAATTTTTGGGCGGTTATGGCTTGCTCGGCATTAATTCTCATCACACTTAGCGTATCAATGACTCCCGATTTCAAAAAACAATGGCCATTGTCATTTAAGGAAATATTTTTAGGCATCGCTTCAGCGGCTGTTCTATGGGGAATATTCTGGACCGGCGACAAATTGTCGTCGTCGTTGTTCTCGTTTGCCAGACCGGAAGTAAACCTAATATATGATATGAAATCGGGTCATAACACATTGGTCATAGGAATATTATTACTTACCATTATCGGGCCTGCCGAAGAAATTTTCTGGCGGGGATTTGTACAACGTAACTTCATTTCAAAATATGGACCGATTATTGCTTTCTTTGTTACTACACTCATATATGCTCTCGTGCATCTTTGGTCGTTCAACTTCATGCTGATTGCAGCAGCTGCCGTGTGTGGAGGATTCTGGGGATTCATGTATACATGGCGGAAAAATCTGACAGCAGTTGTTGTGTCGCACGCATTATGGGATGTAGCTGTCTTTATCATTTTCCCGATCTAGCAATAAAAATAAGAAAGAACCCGCACAGCACAAAGTCCTGCCAACGGATTCTCCCCCTAAAAAACATGGATGGATCACTTAGGACGTATCGTTTTACCGACATTGATCCTTCGTGTCAAAATTTATAATTGTCAAAAGAATAATTCACCCGAATTATTACTCCGGATCTATTCCTGAATCACTGTTTTCTGCAATAAGGCAAATGATACGGATTTCTATATTGATACCAATACAGACGATGAGCCGCAGCTTCCTTATCACCTTCGAAACTCAATGTTGCCGGATTCCAATGAACCGGGCGCTTCAGCTCGTTAGCAATATTTGACAGACAACAAAGGATAGCCGTACTACAAGCGACCTCTACAGGTGCGATCGGATTCTGACGAGAGCGAACGCAATCGATAAAATTCTGCATATGAGGCGAACTTACCTCATATTGGCCTTTCTCAACCTTCGTTTCTTCCATTTTAACCAAAGACTTATCTGAACATTCTATATATCCGCGAGCAACTTTCAACCATCCTTTATCGCCGGTGAACTTGATTCCCTGAGCTTTCTCATTATCTTCGCGATAAGGCTGTTCTGTCATAACAATACCATTAGCGTATTTCATTGTGGTATATTTGGTACCATTATAGCCTTTCGGGATATATTCTACAGGGCCTGAACCATCCATACCGATAGCAGCCTGAGCAATATCAAACATGTGAGCACCCCAGTCTGCAGTGAAACCATTTCCTGTTTCCAAATACCAGCGCCATGCTCCCCACAATTGTTCATCTTTTTCAGGATCAAGAGATATCGGAGGGCAAAGATCGGGATGATAATGAACCTTCGGATCATTCAACGGCCCCAGCCATTGGTTGAAATTCAGATTGGCAGGAACAGGCATCTCCGGCAAATTCAGTGGCGTTGGAGGATCACCAACCTTAGCATAGATCTTCTCTATATGACCAATTCCGCCATTTAAGCAAACTTCGATTGCCTTCTGAAATTCTTTGCTTGAACGTTGCTGACTACCGACCTGAAATACTCGGTCATTGTCGCGAACAGCTCTTTGAACGGCTAATGCTTCAGTAATCGTATAAGTCAACGGTTTCTGACAATAAACATCCTTGCCAGACTGGCAAGAGTGAATAGTTACCAAAGCATGCCAGTGATCAGGTGTTGCAATCTCAACAGCATCGATATCTTTGCGTTCGAGCATCTCTTCGTAAAATTCATACATATCACACCGCTCATTCATCCCGACCGATTTTTGCCAAGCGGCAACACGTCTTTTGAAACGCTCGCGCTTGATTGAGTCGACGTCGCAACAAGCTGCTACCTGAACGCCCGGACAAGTTGAGAAACTTTTGAAATCAGAACAACCCTGTTGCCCTAATCCCACGAAACCTAAAACAACACGATCGCTCGGTGCCATTTTAACACCGTTGATTGCCCAACTGGGCAAAATAGTCAAACCAGCCAATCCTAAAGCAGAATAGCCCAGAAACTGACGGCGACTAATACCTTTATTAGTGTTTACCTTCATGGTTATACTATTAATAATTAAAAATTGTATTGGAAGCAAAGATAAAAATAAATTCTGAAAAGAACCAAATAATTAATAAAATAGAATTTTGAGATCATCTGTTTTAGAACAAGTATGCAAAGCCAATATTCAGATATATAGGGAACATTGAGAATGTAATGGTATCAAAATCTTTCTTAAAAACATCGTTCATACCCCAGGTCAAATCTCCACATACGTTCAAATGCTTAAAAGCCCGCCATTCGATGCCTGCTTCCGGTCCCCACGCAAACCGACTCAAATCCTTACTAAAATCGTATGGAGCCGTTTTTCCGTCGGCAAAAATTACTTTATTTCCTGTCGGATCTCCTTCACGCAAATAACCGTCATACACATGTCCAGAAAAATCGCCTTCAGTCATATAGGAAGCAAAGACACCGATATTTCCTCTGAGCCTGTTGTTGAATCTATAAACAATCAGCACTGGAACAGTAATATAAGAATTTTTCACCTTTGTCTTCACATCCCCGGTCCAGTTGCCTTTCACCCGCTCTCCGCCATCACCAATAATCTCCATCCCATAATTTTTCACACGCGCATCAGTAGTCATTCCTTTATTTTCAAGACGTGCAGCAATTCTTCCACCCCACTTCCTATCCAATCCGAACCATTTAGTTACATTCCCTTCAATGCCGATAGAAAGCGATGGATTATAACTTTTTATATTTCTAATTTCAGCAGGCAAAGGCAAAGGTGCTGTACCACCAATATTAAATCCGGCTTTGACCTCATATTCCAATCCGGCTAAGGATGATTTGATAATCCCGGCATTCTGATCCTGCTGAGCAAAAAGATTTGTTGTCCCTAAACCCGACAACAGGCATATCCCTATAAATAATACTATTTTCTTCATTCTTAAATTCATTTATACTCTGACAACTTAATGAATCAGTTCCAATTCATCAATATAAAGCGTACTGCCAACAGCTCCTTTAAAAATATCACCGTCCATGCTCGACGACAAAACAATGGAAATGTTATATTTCCCTGCTTTAAGTTTCTCCTCATCAACTGATTTGCCTGAAATCGCAACAAATGGAATATTAAACTCTTTCCATTCGCTTGATTCAACTCTTTCGGAATCACTTAAGCGAGCAATAGAGATAAGATGTGAGTTTGTAAAACGGGTCGATGCATCAATAATCTTAACACTATCATCGGTTTCATAAAAAATAGCATAAGCATCCCATTTATCTTTTACATTGTCGTATATCTTTCCGGCACTATCCTTATATACATCGCCTGCCTTATACTTATAATATCCTTTCAAATATAATGGAACATAACTGCAAGGGACTCCCAGCCTGGTAGCTTTCAAAGGATTAACCATTGAACTGGCTACGTCGAACCAACCCAAAAACAAGTTCCCTGCTGCAATAGGCATTCCTACTTTATTACCAAAGTCTCCAGTCGACATAGTGACCAGTTTTAACCCTTTTCCTTCTTTTCCCTCCGCTGTAGACGATGTCGGGAAAGAAGATTTGTCCATATTTCCGCTTCCTGTCAAAGCAAAACCTGCATTACCACTGGCCCAGTCCATTGACCAATTACCGTTTTCGTCATTCTCGAATAGGGTATCATACGAATATTTTAATAAAGCATTTGTATAGCTTTTCACATTTTCAAAATGATAATTTGTAATCGACCCCGACATAATACACACTACTTCATATTTCTTTGACCAATTTTTATCTTCCGATGTAACCGTATAATATTGAGGCAAACTAAAATCAAGCGCTGTCCCGCTGGCAGGCGAGATGGTTGCACCTGGCGTCAACTCGAATTCGGGAGCCAAATGTTTCAGATTAGCCTCAGGATTAACAGTAATGGTCACTTTTGTATTTTCAATAATCGGATCTCGCTTTAGAATATCTCCCGGTAATTTACAAGACACAATATCCGCTTCTGCATTAAGTGCTTCATCGCGAATACACGACACTAAAGTCATACCGAATCCGATACAAACTAACAGATGTACAAATTTCATTATTAATATTTTTTATTGTCCAGCCATTTTTCACTAAGAAACTGTTTTGAATGTTCTCCGCTTTATTTCAAAAGTTATTATTAAGGTTGATAGCACGCTATCCGACAAAGGTAAACAAAAAAGGAACCAAAATGAAACTTGAAATAACCGGATAAAGATTACATGCCAGAAAATTCAAAGCAATTATTAATATGCAAATGTAATGTCCTTTCCCGAAAATTCGATACATTTATATTTTTATTAGCGTTTTTTATTGTACTACCCAAGTTAATATGTATATTTGGGGAGTGAATAAAATAAAAATTTCCATGATTACACGAAGAGATTTTATCAGACAAGCCACTCTCCTGAGTGCCGGACTTACAATGAGTCCGTTTTTCATCAAAGCAGGTAACGATGCTGTAGGAGCAAATGACAAGATCCATGTGGGTCTTATCGGTTGCAACGGCATGGGATTCGAAGATTTAAAAGCTTTCCTCCGCAATCCCGAAGTTGAATGTATTGCATTATGCGATGTTGATGAAAATGTAATGAACAACCGTGCAGCAGAGACAGAAAAAATCACAGGGAAAAAAGTCAAAAATCTGTACAAAGATTGGCGTAAACTAATCGATAATAAAGATATTGATGTTGTTATCATTGGTACGCCCGACCACTGGCATTGCCTATTGTTAGCTTCAGCCTGTGAAGCCGGAAAAGATGTGTACTGCGAAAAACCACTCGGCAATAGCATTGAAGAATGCAACATCATGGTACGCGCTTCCGAAAAATACAATAAAGTCGTACAAGTCGGACAATGGCAACGCAGCGACCCGCATTGGCAGGATGCCATGAACTTTGTTCATAGCGGACAATTAGGAAAAATACGTACCGTTCGTGTATTTTCATATCAGGGATGGTGTCCTTCTATTCCGGTAAGACCGGATGAAACCGTTCCGGCCGGTGTGGATTATGAAATGTGGCTAGGGCCGGCTCCTGAAAGGGCATTCAATAGGAATCGATATCATTTCACATGGCGCTGGTTCTGGGATTATGCCGGTGGCTTGATGACCGATTGGGGTGTACATCTGCTTGACTATGCTCTTTATGGAATGAATGTTACAGCTCCTAAATCAATTATGGCCTCAGGTGGAAAATTCGGATATCCGGATGATGCTTGCGAAACACCGGATTTACTACAGACAGTCTACACCTTCGATGGATTCACTGTTTTGTGGGATCATGCTATAGGTATTGACGATGGCGCTTACGGACGCAACCATGGATTGGGATTCGTGGGCGAAAATGGAACATTGGTCATTGATCGCAACGGATGGGAAGTAATCCCCGAAAAAGTGAACGGTAAAGCACGGATGGAAGCGGTTCCTCTAAAAAAGCAATATGGCGAAGGCGGACTTAACCTGCATGTAAAGAACCATTTGGAATGTATCAAATCGCGCAATCGTAACTGCAATGCAAGTATTGAAATTGGAGCTCATATCGCAAAATTCTCTCAACTAGGTAACATTGCATACCGCACAGGAAAGAAACTTACTTGGGATGGCAAAAGTTTCCACGATGCTGAGGCTGACAGATACCTTTGTAAAGAATATAGAGCACCTTGGTCGCTGCCTAATATTTAAAAAGCTATCATATAATACTTTATACCAATGTACAGGAGTCATCATACTCTTGTACAATTTCTTATTTGGAAAAGAATTGTTAACTGACAATCATAATCACAACTTTTTCTCTTGTATATGTCTAAAAGAGTCCCTACTTTTGCACAAATTTCATGTAAGTGTGCTATGATTCAAGAGAATTTTATCAAGTTTTACGAAAAGAGTTTCAAAGAAAATTGGGAACTCCCCGCATTAACTAACTATAGTAAAGAAGGTGAGTGTTTTACTTATGGCGATATTGCCAAGGAAATTGCACGGATACATATTCTTTTTAAAGAATGCCAAATAAGAGAAGGTGATAAAATTGCCTTGGTTGGAAAAGACAGTGCACACTGGTGTATTGTATACATGGCTACAATCACTTATGGGGCCGTGATCGTTCCGATTCTTCAAGATTTCAACCCGAATGATATTCACCATATCATCAATCATTCCGACTCTACATTTCTTTTTGTGAGCGATCGCGTTTGGGATTCGCTGGAAGAAGATAAAATAGAAGAGACAAGAGGGGTCTTTTCTTTATCCGACTTCCGCTGTCTGCATCAACGCGATGGAGAAAACATCCAGAAATTACTGCGCGAAATGGACAAAAAGATGAAAGACAAATATCCAAAAGGGTTTAGCAAAGAAGATATTAAATATGCGGAGAAAAGCAATGAGGAAGTAGTATCCTTAAACTATACGTCAGGAACTACCGGATTCAGCAAGGGCGTTATGCTCACCGGCAATAATCTGGCAGGGAATGTCTCATATGGCATTAAATTAGGTGTTTTATTCAAAAGTGAACGTGAGCTTTGCTTCTTGCCTTTAGCACACGCATATAGCTGCGCATTTAATTTTCTGGTTCCAATGGCTGTAGGAGCCCACGTCTACCTTCTGGGCAAGACACCTTCACCCAAAATATTACTCAAAGCTTTCGAGGAGGTTAAGCCCAACTTAATTCTAACTGTTCCTCTTATTCTTGAAAAGCTTTACAAGAAGATGATACTGCCTCAACTAAGTAAAACAACAATGAAGCTGGCACTAAATATTCCTCTGATCGATATACGTATTTATGCACAAATTCGAAAAAAATTGATTGATGCAATGGGTGGACGTGTTCATGAAATTATTGTTGGAGGTGCGCCCATGAATCAGGAAGTAACAGATTTTCTTTACAAAATCAAATTCCCATTTACCATTGGATATGGAATGACCGAATGCGGACCATTAATCTGTTATGATCATAACAATGAATACATTCCCGGTTCTTGTGGACAAGTGTTGAAAGGGATCATGGAAGCACGTATAGATTCTGAAGACCCATATAATAAAGTAGGCGAAATCCAAATACGTGGCGAGAATGTAATGAAAGGATATTACAAAAATGAAGACGCTACCGCTAAGGCATTTACCGATGACGGCTGGTTCCTTACAGGCGATTTAGGCACTATTGATCATAATAATCACATTTATCTTCGTGGTAGATGCAAGACTATGATTCTTAGTTCTAATGGACAAAATATCTATCCGGAAGAAATAGAATCGAAGCTCAACAACCTGCCTTGTGTCATGGAAAGTATCATTATTGAGAAGAATGATAAACTAATAGGGTTGGTGTATCCAGATTATGACATGGTTGACAGTACGGGAATTTCTCATGAAGACCTGCCTGTTATTATGGAACAAAATCGTTTGGAATTGAATAAATTGATCGCGCCTTATGAAGCGGTATCAAAAATCCAACTCTATCCAACTGAGTTTGAAAAAACTCCAAAGAAAAGTATCAAAAGGTATTTATATAGCAATTACTAAAAATATGCAAGGAGTATTCATGAATTGAGCGATACTCAATTGTTATATAATATTAAACTAATGAATATCTATAACATATAATAAATTGAATTTCAACGTATTGAATTTTAACATGGATATTTTTTCAAAAAAAATATGTGTTATGTTATACCACGTATAAAATTAATTCATACATTTGTACCGTTTTAGAAAGAAGAAATTATAGACCGTTTAAATTAAAAAAAAATGAAAAAGTTAATTGCATTCGCTGCTGTTGTCGCAGCTATTTCTTTTGCATCTTGTGGTAGCAAATCTGCTGAAAATTCTGAATCTGCTGAAACAGCAGCTCCTACAGAAGAAGTTCAACCAGCTGCTCCTGCTGAAACACCAGCTCCTGCTGATTCAACAGCTACTCCTGCTGCTGCTCCTGCTGAAACACCAGCACCAGCTCCTGCAAAGTAAGTTGACAACTTCAGTGAAGTTAAAAGAGACAGTCTGTATGTTTAGAACATACAGACTATTTTTTTGCCTATAAGAAAATAGCATAATAACAAAGTAGTCACTCCCAATCAGAAGTGACTACTTTGTTTGACTTTAGCAAGAAATAGCACTAGATTATTCCAAATCCATTAAAATCCTTTTCAAAACTGTTTCAGCAGAGATTTCACGATTAGCTGCTTCAGGGATAACAATACTTTGAGGGCTTTCTATTACATCGTCTGAAACAATCATATTACGGCGTACGGGTAAGCAATGCATAAAATAAGCATTATTAGTTAACATCATTTTTTCCGCATCTACCGTCCAATTTCTATCCATACTAAGCACTTTACCATAATTGGGATCACGATAAGCAGCCCAGTTTTTAGCATAAATAAAATCGGCCCCTTCAAAGGCTTTCTTCTGATCGTATTCAACTTGAGCATGACCAACAAATTTAGGATCCAACTCGTAACCTTCTGGTTGTGTGATGATAAACTCATAATCCATGGCATTCATCCATTCAGCAAAACTATTTGGAACAGCTTGTGGTAATGATTTGGGATGAGGAGCCCAGGTCATAACAACTTTAGGACGTTTCGTCTTCTTGTATTCTTCAATTGTAATCAAATCGGCAAAGCTCTGTAAAGGATGACGAGTTGCGGCTTCCATACTAAAAACAGGACGGCCCGAATAACGAATAAATTCACTTAATATTTTTTCATTATAATCGTCATCCTTATTCTCAAATTTAGCAAAAGAACGTACACCAATAACATCGCAATAGCAACCCATCACAGGTACAGCTTCAAGCAAATGCTCAGGCTTATCACCATCCATCACTACTCCACGCTCTGTTTCCAATTTCCACGCACCTTGATTAACATCAAGCACAATCGTATTCATACCCAAATTCATGGCTGCCTTTTGTGTTGAAAGACGTGTACGCAGACTAGAATTAAAGAAAATCATTAGCAACGTCTTATTCTTTCCTAACTCAGTAAATTGAAAACGATCTTTCTTAATCTCGAAAGCGTCATTGAGCGCTTGTTTCAAGTCACCCAAATCCTGTACGCATGTAAAATTTTTCATTTGTTCTTCATTTATTAATTAAATCACCATTCAAAGCTATCTACAATTCTTGCAGAATTTTCAATGCATAAGGGAGCGCTGTTCCTCCATGATCCAATTGTGTAGTCACTAATTCGACCTGACAACCTCTCTTTTTAAATGCATTATAAGCATTTAAGGCATTTACATAAGGGACATAATGATCATTAGCCGCATGAATCATATAAATCGGAGCCTTAGGAGTCCAATCAATCAAACTATTTTTCTCTAAAGAATTATAAATCTTTACATAAGTGGCATTATCCAATGTAAAGAGTTTTTCATTCAAAAAATCACTAATCTTGTCTGAACCAATCATCCTATTAATTTCGCTCGCAGTATATTTCTTACTATTATACCAATCATTATAATGTGATAACAATGGTTCCTTAAAGAGCGTTGAAAAATCGAGTTGCAAATTATCGCCATAATCAAGTCCTATTAAAATATCAGGGATTGAACAAGGGTATGCGGTTGTATTTATTTGTGAGAATTCATTGAATGTTGCAACCAAATCATAAGGACCACTCCCGGCAAAAACACGATCTACGAAGATTTTGTCTGAATATCGTTCTTCTGCCATTTTCTGGAATGCCAAAGCCGCTGCTCCACCTTGTGAGTATCCCATAACTATCAAATTATTCTTTGGCTTAATACCAACAGAAGCTAAATACTCGCGAACGGCAAATACCATATCCACAGTTACACGACCTGTATTTTCGACATGTAGATATGGGTGTACTAAATTTGAAGTCGACCCGAATCCGATAAAATCAGGAGATATAACCAAATAACCACGAAAAGCCAATAGAGATTCTGGTGTAAACAATGCAACAGAAGGGGCTTCATCGCTTTTAGTAATTGTATAATGCATACTTACAACCACCCCCTTAAATTGATTGTCTGACGGATAAGTTATAATACCTGATGCAGTAACCTCTTTGCCTTGAGGATCTTTTGTCAAATAATTGACTACATTCATTGATATTTCTCTATTGGAAGGAACATATGATGAGAACTGCCCGAAATTCATATCGGACAGCTTCTTCACCATCGCAGTCCGATCAAAATGCAAAGTATTCCCTACAGAAACAAGATACTTATTTAAGTCTTGCTTCTGCTCTATCTCTTGATTCTTATCATCTCCACAAGCAGAGAAGATAATACTAAAGAAAATAAAGAACCAAAAGAGAGGATAAAAACTTACTCCCTTTTTTTGAATTTTATAATCCTTTTGCTTTTGCTTCATTCCATATCTCATCCATTTCTGCTAATGTCATATTTTTTAAGGACTTCCCTTGCCTGATCGTATGCTCTTCCAAATAATTAAAGCGGCGAATAAACTTCTGATTTGTACGTTCTAAAGCATTATCGGGATTGATTCTATATAAACGAGCAGCATTGATCAGGCTAAAAAATAAATCACCAAATTCGGCCTCCATATTGTCAGAATCCAACCTTTCAATCACTTCTTTCAATTCATTGAATTCTTCATTTACTTTATCCCATACCTGCTCACGTTGTTCCCAGTCGAAACCCACATTACGAGCTTTATCTTGAATCCTATAAGCTTTCACTACAGAAGGAAGTGCATCAGGAACACCTTCCAGAACAGTTTTATTCCCACCTTTTTCCTTGAGTTTCAATTGTTCCCAGTTCTGTTCGACCTTTCCTGCACTATTTGCTTCAACATTTCCATAAACATGCGGATGCCGGTAAATCAGTTTCTGACATAAGGCATCGCATACCTCTTTGATGTCAAAGGCACTTTTTTCTTCACCAATTTTTGCATAGAAAACTACATGAAGAAGTAAGTCTCCTAATTCTTTTTTTATATTGTTATTGTCACCTTTCATGATGGCATCACACAATTCATAAGTTTCTTCAATTGTATTTGTTCGAAGACTCTCATTAGTTTGCTTTCGGTCCCACGGGCATTTTTCCCGTAATTCATCCATAATATCAAGCAGGCGTCCGAAAGCCTCCATTTTCTCTTGTTTTGTTGCCATAATTATATTTTGCTCTTTTACTTTTGAAACCGTTTCAACCCCTTTTGCAAGAATAAAACATATTTCGATACATTTTCATTATACGCATATGAAGGGCTCAGTAAATCACCATTACCATCCAACAGTATATAGAATGGTTGAGCATTAGCTCCAAACTTACTTCGTTGCAAATAGCTCCACTTGTCACCAATAGTTTTCAGTTTTCGGTCTCGACCATTTTCTTTTACTATAATCGGATTAGGTAGTTTTGTTTTATCGTCAACCATCAAGGTAATCAACACATAGTCGTTTTCCAAAATATGCTTAACCGTTGGGTCTGTCCAAACAGCAGCTTCCATTTTCCGACAATTCACACAACCATAACCTGAAAAGTCAATCATCACAGGCTTGTTCATCTTCTTTGCATAAGCCATACCTGTCTCGTAATCGTCAAAAGCAGCATGTACTTCACTATTATAAAGATTAAAATCTTGAGTATACAAAGGAGGAGCAAAAGCGCTGATCGCTTTTAATGGTGCACCCCATAATCCGGGTACCATGTAAATAGCAAAACCAAACGAGATAATTGCCATAAATAATCTTGGAACTGATACATAGGGCAAGTCACTATCGTTAGCAAACTTAATTTTCCCGATCAGATAACAACCTAAGAGGAAGAATATGACTATCCAAAATACAATAAATACCTCGCGATCCAATATATGCCAACCATATGCTAAATCGGCTACGGAAAGAAATTTCAAAGCCAATGCCAATTCAAGAAAGCCCAATACTACTTTTACAGAGTTCAACCATCCGCCGGATTTGGGCATATTCTGCATAATATTCGGAAAAATAGCAAACACACTAAATGGGATAGATAATGCCAAAGCGAAACCAAACATCCCGACAGCTGGCCCGACAACAGACCCCATTGAAGCGGCTTGAACAAGCAATGTACCAATAATCGGTCCCGTACATGAAAATGATACAAGCACCAATGTAAAGGCCATAAAAAATATGCTAAGCAATCCCGTTGTTGCATCGGCTTTCTTATCCATACTATTCGTCCATGATGAAGGCAAAACCAATTCGAATGCTCCAAAAAACGATACAGCAAATAAAACTAACAATAAAAAGAACGCAATATTAAATATGGCATTAGTAGATAAATCATTTAATGCACTCGCACCGAAAATTCCAGTAATCAGCAAACCCATTGCCAAATAAATAATAATTATAGACAATCCATAAGTGACTGCATCACGTATTGCTTTCTTCCGGTTTTTATTTCGTTTTAAAAAAAAGCTAACGGTCATTGGTATCATCGGCCATACACATGGAGTAAGTAAAGCAATCAAACCTCCGACAAATCCGGCAAAAAAGATAAACATCAACGATGTGTCGGAAGTAGATACAGAAGTATCACCAAACGATTTCAGTTGGTCTATCACAGGAGCCCAAAGGGACCTGTTATTAGTTAATTCATTCGGGATTGCTGCGCGTGAAACTCCATTAGCAGACCGTGTCGTATCTAAAGAAGAATCGCCTATATCTGTTACATTAGCTACATTTTGAATTGTATCAACACTCATAAGGTTCGTAGTGTCGGCAGCTGATGTTTCTGCAAAAGCGGTCATCTTAATACTCTTTCTGCCAAATGAGAAACTTACCTGATCCGGAGGCAAGCAGGTTTCATCATTGCATGCCATAAATTCGACAGCCCCCTCTATCTTAAATTTTGCGGGGTCAATAACCTTAATCTTTTGAGTGAAAGAAACTGTTCCTGCATACCAACGCAAGTTCATAGCAAATGAAGGATCATATACGACCGTCGGCTTAATTGAAGGCATTGCCTTTCCATCCAGCTCTACTCCTTTCAATGTTTCAAATGTAAAAGATGTAGATACCGGACCTTTACTTGGTAAATTTTGATCATATAAATGCCAGCCTTTCTCAACCGTTGCTGTAAAGACTATTTCCTTTTCAGGTGTGCCAGAATCTTCTAATTTGATTTTCCACTTCACGGGAACTCTAATCTGAGCTTGTACAACGACAGCGACTATAGTCAACAAAAAAATAGCGACAAATTTTTTCATATCTACTCCTTATCTTACTAATGATGAAAACATATTCGGAATACGTGTCTCAAAACGCATTTCTTCTCCTGTTACCGGATGAATAAAAAACAATCTTTTTGCATGAAGCATAAGCCTCCCTGTAGGATTCGTCTCTGCTCCATATTTATAATCTCCAGCAATGGGATGTCCTATCGATTGCATCTGAACACGTATCTGATTTTTTCTTCCCGTCTCTAAATCGAGTTCAAGCAATGAATATCTTCCATTGCTATTGATTACATGATAACGAGTTATGGCCTCTTTTCCATCTCCGCTTGAAGTTACATATACTTGCATCTGCTTGTTTTCCATTAAATTTGAAACAAGCAGGTCTGATTCTTTATCCGGTTTTCCTTCTACGACAGCCACGTATGTACGTTGTGTTATAGAATCATTCCATGTTGAACGCAGATGATGCTGAACATTGACATTTTTAGCAAACATCATGAGTCCGGATGTATCACGATCTAGTCTATGCAAAATAAAAATTTTATTTCTAGGATCTTTTTTTTTGACGTAATCACTTAAAATATGATACGCCGTACGCTCCTGGACATGTGAATTTGATACTGAAAGCAGCCCCTCTTTCTTATTAATCACAATCAGATAATCGTCTTCCCATACAATATTCATCAACGAATTACTAAATTCTTCTGTACCCTTTCCATAATTAACAGACACTTCATCACCTACATGCAAAAGATCATCAAATTGTGTGTGTTTTTTCCCATTGACAACTATTTGCCCATGAGCAAGCATCGATTTTACAGAGCTTTTGCTTTGTCCGTTCAATAACTTATATAAAAAAGGAAGCAACAACCCTTCATCTTTCACACTCACTTTTCTTTCTCGTGAAGGTTTAGAGTTATTAGTGTTTCTATTGTTCATTCGTTTTGCCATACCCGTATAGTGATTTACCGAAACAAAAAGGTACTCTGAGCCTTGAGAGTACCTTTTTATATCATATAAAAATGATTCTATTTCTTAGCAGGAGCCTGTTGAGCAGGAGCCTGAGAAGCAGGAGCTGCGGATGTGCTTCCTGACGCTTGTTGAGCTGTTCCAAAATTCGGAGCGACAGTATTCGGATCTATAGCAACAGCATTATTAACCTGCTCTTTGATTTCTGATTGAGTAGATTGTCCAGCTTTAGGAATAAACGCGGTAATAATCACACACAATACGACAAGCGTGCCCGCTAATGTCCATGTAGCTTTTTCCAAAAAGTCTGTAGTCTTGCGTACACCCATAATTTGATTAGAAGAAGAAAATCCTGAAGCTAATCCGCCTCCTTTGGAATTCTGAACTAATACAATCAATACCAAAAGGATTGACGTGATCAGAATCAAGATAGAAATAAATGCATACATTGTTGTTCTATTTTTTATTGTTAATAATCAGTTTTTCCAAAAATCTAATTTGATCTGCAAAGTAAATATTTTTTTCCGGATATTTCAAACTTAAGCTTTTAATAATTTGCAAAGCTCTGTCATATCTCCTTTGTTTAACATAAATATGAGCCAAAGTTTCTGTAAAGCACGAATCACTTAAAGGCTTTAAGGCCTCTTCATCTTTTTCATCCGTATCTCTATCCGATGTTTGATGATCATATTCTCTATCCAAGTTCAATTGTAAAGTGGAAGATCTGCCTCCATCTTCTTCTAGAAAAGAATCAATCAGATCTTGATGCTGGAGTTTGGGTGAAAACAATTTTTCCTCTTTTTCATTTTTCTTAGTAAGGGACCAATAAATATAATCAGACGAAACTGAAGGTGAAATAAGTAAAGAAGCTTCAGTGGCACTATCTCCATTATTTTTATGGCTAGACAAATAAGCATCAATTAAAGAAAATGCATTTTCATCTGTATCTAAATCATTTTCTTTAATTGGAGACAACTCATAGCGTTCGCCCTCTATCAGATAAAACAACTTTTTACGATCCGGTATATATATTGACTGATTCTTTAATTCCACGCTGAAACGCATATCTTTCATTAATGCCATATTTTTCAAATAAAGCATTCTAGCAATAGAAAAATAAGGATATTCGTCAATTATCTGCTTAAGACGAGGCAACGTCTCTTCATTAAGCAAATTGATATCGTCAATCAACTGATATATAGCCTCCGCATTCATTGCATTACCAATCAGCTACAGTTGTATTAAATATTTGATCGACAATTTCTTGTATCATCTGTTTTGATAAAGATTCCTGTACATCCTGCAACATTTGAGTCGCATCAAAATCACGATTTGCAGAAAAGCTCTGTTCAAAATCTTTGGTCGGATTCGCTCTATTTGTAAAGCGGACTCTTACGGTCATTGTCAATTTAGTCTGTGATGCATAAGCATTTTCCTTAACGGCTAATGGAGTCAGGTCATACCCTGTTATTTCTCCTTCCATTTCCAGATCTCCATTATTATTAACAAAATGCAATCGTGTTTGTCTCACATAAATATCTTTCAATTCTTCTGTAAACTTTTGAGCAAGAGGAGGATATACCAATGGTGCCTGATTGGGAAAATCCTTTATCGAGATCGTCTTAGTCTTCGTATAATCAATTGACGCTCCATTAAGTTTATAGGAGATTGTGCATGAAGAAGCAAATATACTTAGCATGCAGCACACAAGTCCAATTTTAATTTTTCCAATCATTCCAAATTATATTCTTTAATCTTTCTATATAGCGTACGTTCAGAAATCTTCAAATCGGCAGCAGCATTCTTTCTCCTTCCATTGTGCTTTTCCAAAGCTTTTTTAATCATGTCCTTCTCAACTTCTTCCAAAGAAAGAGGTTCGTCTTCCAAAATCGTTTCAGCTTCCTGTATAGGTGGTTGTACTGATTGCACCGTAGTCGTAGAATGTATAGGAGCATAAGACTGAGTGGCATCATCAGACACAACAGGGACCTTTCCTCCTATAATATCATGAACAAGTTTCTTTAAATCGTTCACATCCTTTTTCATATCAAAAAGTACCTGATAAAGAATTTCTCTTTCATCATTAAAGACTTTCTGTCCACTGCTTTGCCTAAGCAATATCGGATACTTTTCAATAGAAAAGTTTGGCAAATATAATTTTAATATTGCAGCATTAATATCTCTAGTCTCTTCAATAACCGAAATCCGTTCGGTTATATTTTTTAATTCACGAACATTTCCCGGCCAAGTATACGATAAAAGCAGTTGCCGTGATTCTTCATCCAAATGAATAGATGGCATTCTATATTTTTCTGCACAATCGTTTGCAAATTTTCTAAACAATAAAAGAATGTCCTCGCCTCTATCCCGTAAGGGAGGAACTTGTATCGGAACTGTATTCAAACGATAGAACAAATCTTCACGAAATTTTCCTTCAGTAACAGCCTGAGTCAAATTTACATTTGTAGCACCCACAATTCGAACATTTGTTTTAAGAACTTTTGAGGATCCTACACGTATAAACTCACCTGTTTCAAGAACCCTAAGAAGTCGTGCTTGTGTTGGAACCGGTAGTTCTCCTACCTCATCCAAAAATATAGTGCCTCCGTCAGCTACCTCAAAATAGCCTTTCCTATCAGACAGAGCTCCTGTAAAAGACCCTTTCTCATGTCCAAACAATTCGGAGTCAATAGTCCCTTCAGGAATCGCTCCACAGTTAACTGCTATGTATTGGCCATGTTTGCGTGGACTGTTTTGGTGAATAATCTGAGGAAAGGTTTCTTTTCCAACCCCGCTTTCTCCGGTAATAAGAACAGATAAATCTGTGGGAGCAACCTGCAGTGCTATATCTAGGGCTCTATTCAATGCCGGATTATTACCAATAATACCGAACCGTTGCTTAATCTGCTGCACATCTATCTTCGCCATCATAACCACTTCTTTTAATCTGCTATTATTTCAGTTTCAACTGTCAAAATTACAAAATTCCCTTAAAATGACGCTATATTTAAGATACTATATTTTTAGCATTATATGTTCGCTTGTAAAGAAAATCAGCAAAACTTGTATCATCCCCCAAACTCTTTATCTCCTCTACAGAAACAGGATTCCCTATATATACATCAACTATCCTTCCGCGCTTATTAAAGGCTTCAGTAGGAATACGCAATGTACGTATGCGCCAATCTATTCTACCAAGCCAATAAAAGAATTTTGAATTTCTAAAATCAAAATACACAGGATAAACAGGTACACAGGATTTTCTGATCAACCGAATAGCACTATGCGTCCACGGCATATCTTGAATCTGTTTTGTTTTCTTATTATACATGGAAATACCTCCTGCCGGGAAAAAACCCATTGGATGTCCTTCCAACAGATGCTGGAAAGACAATCTGACGCCATTGACATTCTTCAAATTCGCACCTTTCTTATTAGAATCAGGTTTAACAGATATAAAATTATCCCCCATAGCGCTTATTTGAGTCAGAATGCCATTGACCATCACCTTAAAATCATGGCGTCTAGAAGCAAAAATATCTATTAGGATTATCCCATCCAATGAACCTATAGGATGGTTAGAAACCGTTGCAAAAGCACCTTTCGGTAAATGATTCAAAATTTCCTTATTATGCACTTTGTATTTAAGATTAATCAATGGATCCTGAAGTATTGCCGTAGTAAATGCGGATCCTCTCAACTCACAATGATGGGCATGGACCTCATTAACTTTATCAACATTAAGCCATTTCATAACAACATTGCCGATAAAACGACCAAAACTCAACCGGAAAAACGAATATCTCTCTTTTAGGTCATTAATATCAAGTACAGTTTTCTTCATATCACTTACAAAATGAAGTACAAATACGTTCATGTCTTATCATAGAAACAAATAAAACTATATTAAGGACAACTATTTCATATAAAAAATAGATCCAAACTTCGCCTATCAAAACGACAATAAACATTACAATTGTACGCCCATTAAAGGTCAGTAAATCTATCAAACGCATCAATCGTTTACTTTGCCGGCGGAAATCAATCCGAATATCATTTGGAATATCATCCCCGTATTTTTTATGCAGGCAACTTAACATTCGTTGTAAAGCTGGAGTAGCCTTTACCTGTAATAAGGTATAACCACGATACAAAAAATAAAAAAACTTATTAATGCCATATTTCATTTCTTTATGACAAGCACGAACTTGCTCCAATGATTGAAACTCGGCCCCTTTATCTTTACTGATAAAATAAAGATGTAACGTTTTATAGTAATCAGTAATATTCGCTTGAAAAAGATGTGAAAATCCAGAAATTACAGCTAAGGCAAAAAACCAATATGTTCCATAATCATGAGACAAACGTAAGGCGAATGCCACATATATTGAAGCGAACCAAATATCACCAGCAAAGCCATCCAATATTCGTCCTATAGCGGATTTTATTCCTGTTAATCGCGCCAACTGCCCATCAACACAATCCAAGATATTTGCAAATATAAGTAACAAAATGCCACATATATTATAACTCAAATCATCATGGTAGAAAAAAAAACCCACAGCAGCACCAATAAAAATAGAAACTACCGTCACCATATTCGGTGTAATACCTGTACCCTTCAACATGCGAGCAATCACAAAACCAATAGGACGATAAAAGATTCGATCTATTTTATTCTCAGTTTCCAATGATTTTAATGAAGCTTCATATTCCTTATCCAAATCACTCATTTATATTCTATTTATATGAATAACCGCCATCGACAACGATTATATCACCATTAAAATAACTGTTTTCTATTAACATCTTATACACTTGTGCTATCTCCTGCGGCTCACAAAATCTACCTAACGACAATTTATTCTCAATATTATGTCTAATTTCCACAGGTTTTGCTTTCTGCCATTCAGTATCTACAAAGCCTGGTGCCACACCATTCACCCGAATATGATATGGTGAAAGAAATTTAACCAGATTCTTTACTAAAGCATGTACAGCACTTTTAGTCACACCATAGGCAAGCGATACTGAATGAGGCTCTATTCCCATTAGTGAACCGGTAAAGACTATGCATCCCCCTTCATTTATTTGACTAACAATGCGTTGCAGCAAAAATACTGGAAAATGGACATTAGCATAAAACACCCGATTCCATTCTTCAAACGTCTGCTCCTCAAAAGACTTTCTGCAAGTCAGACCTGCATTAAATATCAACACATCCAAATGTATTCCCGCATTTGAAAGAAACTGTGAAATCAAGTCTATTGACTCGTTTTTTGAAACATCAGCTTGTACGATATCGACCGTTATTCCGGAATTGCGTAATTCGCAACAGAAAAGAACAGCTGCTTCTGTATCTGAAGCATAAGTTAGTATCAAGTGATAACCTAAATTTCCCAAACATAAAGCGACAGCTTTCCCAATTCCCTTCGTTCCACCGGTTATTAATACACATTTTTCCATCACTTTTGTTTACTTTTCTCTAAAGCCGACTACCGATTCAGGCTTTGCTTGTCGCTGCGATTTCAAATTTGCTTCATAAGAATCATGAATAGTCTTCTTCAAACTCGAGGACGAAATACCTGTTCCATACGGGAAATAAAAGACTTGTACACCTAATTCTTCTAGATAATCATATTTTCCATACCAGTCGTCTCCAACAACAAAGGCATCAATATGCAATTTTTTTACAATTTCTGTATGATCCAGCGTATGTTGAGGAATCACTATATCCGGTGTTTTTAAAGCCTCAATAATTTGCAACCGTTCAGTAAACGGGATAATAGGTTTCGCCTTATATGAAGAGACCAGTTCATCCGTACTGACGCCAACTATCAATATATCAGCCAGACTACGTGCATAATTAATCATCCTCAAATGGTTATAATGGAACATATCAAAAGTTCCAGACGTATATACGATTGTTTTATCCTTAAACATATCTTTTACATTCTTTGAAATTGCAAACTTACACAAACTTTTTGTATATGAAAAAGATTACATAAGGAAACAATTATAATGTATCTGCATCATCATCTTTCGTCAAATCCAGTTTTTCATTATCACCGCCTTTATCAAAATATTGCCTGCGCAACGGATTTGCTGTCGCTTCCTTATAACGAATACGGTTACGGAATATATCCAGAGCTGCATATACAGCCTGACGAAATGATTCTTCTGAAGCCTGGTTCTTACCTGCAATATCATATGCAGTACCATGTGCCGGAGATGTTCTCACAATCGATAATCCAGCTGTGTAATTCACACCGTCATCCATAGCTAAAGCCTTGAATGGAGCTAAACCCTGATCATGATACATCGCTAATACTCCATCAAACTTTTCATCCATTCTTGAACCGAAAAAACCGTCAGCCGCGAAAGGGCCAAAAGACATAACGCCCTGCTTTTCTGCTTCTTGCATTGCAGGAATAATTATTTCTTTTTCTTCCTTTCCAAGTAAACCATCGTCTCCCGCATGAGGATTCAAAGAAAGAACAGCTATCCGCGGACGAATAATAGCAAAATCCTGTTTCAATGATTGATTAAAGATATGCAGTTTCGAAACTATATTATCGGTAGTAATCTTTGGGGCGACCTGAGAAAGAGGAATATGCCCCGTCACTAAAGCTACACGCAACTCACCTTTCATTAATATCATCAAAGCTTTATGGCTGGCATTACTGAAACATTCTTCCAAATATTCAGTATGTCCAGGGAAATGGAAAGTCGGATTTTGAATATTATGCTTATTAATCGGAGCTGTTACCAATACATCCACCGCATTTCTTTTGAGGTCGGACACTGCCGCTTCGAGCGAAGCGTATGATGCTTCCCCGGCTATTTCCGTTGACTGAGACAATTCCACTTTCGTATCATCACTTATGCAATTGATAATATTCACTCTTTCCGAGACAGCCTCTTCAGCTTGAGTAATTGTATTCAAATTGACAGGTGGCAAATCAAGCACTTTCCGATGATAAGCTGCAATCTTAGATGACCCATATATGATGGGAGTACAGAGTTCTTCCATCCGGGCATCTCCAAAAGTTTTTAAAATAACCTCATATCCTATGCCATTGATATCTCCCTGAGTAATTCCTACTTTAATCAATCGTTCTTCCATTTCTTCTATTTATTTTTTCTCTCCTTGTTTTTTTGCCGGTTGTTCTACAAATTCGCCCGGCAACTGAAGTGTATATAATGCAGCTTCAATACGACGAATATAATTGCGTTTATTAGTTTCAGGAGCAAATACAAAGCCTTCAACAACAACAATACGGTTATTCTTTTCATCCAAGCGAATATGACTGACAAACGGACCACCCATCATATCTCCCTGCATCTCCCAAAGCCCACGAAGTTCTCCACAATATTTACCATTGCTCAACGTCAAAGGAGTATATGTAATTCCAATCTTCTGAGTCTTCATGTACGAATTCGGGAATACTCCCAAAATATTCTGTTTCAAAACTGAATCACGTTTAGCGATCAAATAATCGGCCGTGAATGTATTCTTATCCTTATAGGGAAAAGTATAAACAACCAGATCGGTACGACCTATCTTTGCATCATTGGAAGCCCAAAAGAAATTTGTCGTATCTCGATAGGAATTCATATCAGCTGGCACTTTAATTTGAATATCAAACGCTTTTTTAACATGCTTCATAACCAATGAACTATATTGTGAGCTATAAATATTTATCATACGATCTATTTCAACCTGATTAAAATAATCTATTATCGACGTAGGATGTGTTTGCATATGTTCAACAATAGATTCTATTGAAGGAGCATTCATAACCATAACAACCTGATTTTTCGCATAACGATCACGTTCGGCTTTCAATGAAACTTTTGTGTATTGCGAACTATCAATCTTTACGATCAAAATATTACGAACATATGTAAGTAAATTGTTAAATTGATCAGGAGTACAATATGTAATTTTAAATGAAGCTTCAGATTGAGGTAATCCTGGCACATCAGAATGTAATTGCGCCTTAATGGCCTCGCCAGCAGGAGAAGTCCAAGCCGCTTTATCCATAACCACCACAACCTCATAGATCATGCCTGTTGCATTGTGTGTTGCCGAACCCGAACCACAACCTTCCATCGCTAGTAACAAAAGTGACAATAAACCAAACAATAATGAACGTGTTTTCATATTCGCAAGTATTCATTTATTTCATCAGACAAATATAAGCTTTTTCTTTCAAATATAGCGGCATTTATTCCTTTTGTTGCTGTTTTACTGTAGAAAGCATGCCGCAAGCAGCAAATATATCTTCACCACGCGAAGCACGGATCGTACAAATAATACCAGCAGCATTTAATGCATCTCTAAACACTTCCATATTCTGAATATCTGAACTTTGAAGGGGAACATTCGGTATAGCATGAAAACGGATCAAATTAACACGACAAGGAAAACCTTTCAACAGTTTTATCAATCCACGTGCGTGCCTCAAATCATCATTCAAATTTTTAAAAACAATATACTCAAATGAGATACGCCGCTGATGGGCAAAATCATATTGTTTTACCTTCTCTATTATCTCATTTATCGGAAAAGCCTTTTCAACAGGCATCAACGACAAGCGTTCATCCCCAAATGGAGAATGAAGACTGATAGCCAGATTACACTGACTTTCATCAAGAAAACGTTGCAATCCTTTTGTAGTACCTATCGTTGAAACAGTAATTCGCTTCGGACTCCACGCATATCCGTAAGATGAAGTCAAAATCTCAAGTATCTTAAATAATTCATCTACATTATCAAGAGGTTCACCCATTCCCATAAACACAACATTTGACAGCGAGTCGAATTCAGGTAACGACTGTATTTGATTTAATATTTCATTGGCTGTCAGGTTTTGAACAAAACCCATTTTCCCCGTCATACAAAACAGGCAATTCATCTTGCAACCCACTTGTGAAGAGACACAAAGAGTATTCCTATCGTCTGTAGGAATATAAACAGACTCAACAAAATGATTTTCATCAGCAGAAAAAAGATATTTTACCGTTCCATCCACAGACTTTTTACTATCGACGGGAGATATTGCTCCCACGTCATACCGTTCATCAAGCAAATTTCTTTTGGAAGCAGCAATATTGGTCATAGCCGCTATAGAAGTCACTCGTTTTTTATACAACCAATCTGCCATCTGCTTTGCAGCATATGAAGGTAATTCCAATTCTTTTGCCACAGATTTCAGTTCATTAAGCGTCATCCCTAATAATCGTTTCTTCCCATCCATATTTCGTGTACTTATATTTAACATACAAAAATACAAAAAAGCCATCGAACTTACTGTCCGGTGGCTTTAAATATGTTAATCAAATATTTCAATTTCAATTAATAGAAACGAATTCGATTATCAACAACCTTCGCTTTATCCATCAACGACTGAACAGCCTGATAACCTACACGATACATATTCGATGAATTCAGAGCTTTCAGTTCTGCTACCTCATCAAAGCCATTCAAATCCTTATTCTGATCAACTATACGAAATACATATACGCCATTATTACCTGCAACAGGAGCACTTATCTCATTAGGTCTCAATAATGAAACCATTGCATTCAGTTTAGGTTCAACACCAATTCCGGCAATACGCGGAGTCGCAAAACTAACAAACTTAACAGAATCTATATTTGCTTTCATTGCCTGAGCATATGATTCCAAAGTGGTAAGTTTCTTATCTGCTAAACTCTTTACTATCATCTCTCCCTTCTTTTGAGCCACTAATTCTGCCTTTAATAATGGAGTAACAGACGCTAAAGAACGATAACCCTCAGCCAGTTTTCCTTCAACCGCTGCAATAACAAACTTATCACTGCATTCGAAAATTTCTGAAAGCTTACCCTTATCATTTTGAAATGCCCATCGAATAACCTGACGTGAGTTCTTTATATTGCCTATCGTTTCATCGGTTTTATTAATAGTTACATTAGAAAATGCACTGTATCCAGCCTTTTTTGCTGCCGTTTCCAAACCTTTAGGATCATTATTTTTTGTAACAAACTGATTTAATTTATTGTAGATTATGCCATAAGTTTTTGAACTGGCAGATACAGCCATATCAACATCAGCAATCTTATATTTGCTTACACTGGCCGTCTTATCAGTAACCTTAACGATATGTGTGCCATACATCGATTTTACAATTGCATAATCATTTACAGGAGTTGAAAAGATAGTCTTCTTAAAATCATCATTCAAAGCTCTTAGAGCCGTAGCCTCTGTAAACCAACCCAACTCACCGCCTTTTTCTGCAGCCTGATCTGAAGAAAATTGCTTTGCCAAAGCAGCAAAGTCACCTCCGCTCTTCAATATTTTAATAATACTATCCGCTCTTAATTTCAATGTCGCATCATCAGCACCTGAAAGCATAATATGACTTACTTTCACTGAATCAGGACCTACTGTCTTATCTACTAACTTAAAGAGTCTGTATTTGTCATTTTCATATGACGGACCATAAATATCACCCACATTGGCTGTTTTAACAAACTGCTTCATTTGATCGTCTAATGCCTTTTCGGTAAAGAATGCGTCAACATACTGAACTTCGGAGTTCTCATTGACGATATCAGCAATTTTATCTGTGGCAGAAGCCAAGTCCTTCTTTACTGATTCGATTGTTGCGGAAGCCTTGTCATAATCGTCTTTACTTGGACGGATGTCTACAGCTACATATTTAATCACTCGCCCTTCCTTTTGCTTAAACATTTCCTTACGCTGATTATACAACTTTTCGATCTCACTCTTGCTGACAGTAACAGTTGAATCGGAAATTGTTGAATACGGTTGCATCACGTAAACGATATTAGAGCTGACTGCCGAACCCTGAAAAGCGTCTTTTGCATCCAGTTTATTTGCTGAAACAGCTTTACCAAGTAAAGTTACATATTTTTCTTCCAAACGCTGGCGTTTAATATTTTTTTCCCAAAACATCCAGAATTGACGTGCTTTTTGGATTTCACTCTGCTGATCTGCTGACATACTTGCCGTATTCTTATCGCTTTCAATCACCTTAAGAAAGCGAAGCAAAGCAGCTTTATCAAACATACCTGTCTGCGGATTAGCAAACATTTGCATCTGCTGAATAACCGGAGAGATATTTTCACCCTGAACCATATCAAATAATTCTTCAGGAGTGATCTGTAATCCTAACTTTGCTGTTGCTTTTTCAAGCACAGCATCTTGTACCAATCCATCAAATACCGACTGACGAATCTGCGTTTGATACTCTTCAGGAATATTGTTTGTTCCTGATTGCGATTTGTAAACATCAGTCATCTCATCCACAAGGTCCTGATATTCATGAATTTTTACAACTTTACCCTCAATTTCAGCAACTTTTTCCTGTGATTGTCTGAAATAAGTAGAACCAGAGTTAAAAAAGTCTCCCAAAATGAAAGCGAGTAATGCAAAACCTACAATGAATACAAGCAACCCCGCTTTACTTCTGATTTTTTCCAGCGTAGCCATTTACTTTATCTTTTTTTTTTATATTATTATCCATTCTTTAAGGGCACGAAGATACGAAAAAAAGGAATTAAAACACCGTTTCTCTACTTTTTTTTATTATTTCGCTATTTTCATTCTTACTAACTCAATCTTCGTTGCCGTTACTTTTATGATTTTAAATGTATATTTATCTATAACCACCGACTCATTCGGCTTCGGAAAATCCTGATAATGAAACAGTATAAATCCTGCGATAGTCACATAATCATCCGATTCAGGAAGATTCAGATCAAATTTTTCATTTAATGTATCAATCTCAACGCGCCCAGACAATAAATACTCATCTTCTCCAACTTTCTTTGATATAACCGTCTTTACATCATGTTCATCTTCTATTTCTCCGAATATTTCTTCTACAAGATCCTCCAAAGTAACTATACCCGCAGTTCCGCCGAATTCATCGACTACAACGGCAAGACTACGTTTCTCCTGCATCAGGAGTTTCATCAGCTTGCTGGCTGCCATGGTTTCAGGGACAATAGAGACCGTACAGATACTTTGCGTCCAATTCAATGGATTCTTAAACATCTCCGACGAATGTATATATCCGATGATATCATCAATATTTTCATTATAAACCACAATTTTTGAAAGACCTGTCTCCACAAACTTAGTACGAAGTTCTTCTATGGTAACAGTTTTATCACATGCCACAATCTCGGTTCGCGGAACAATACAATCACGCAAACGAACATCCGAAAAATCGAGAGCATTCTGAAATATCTTTACTTCCGTATCCATTCCTGAGTTTTGAGGTGCGTCTTCTATACTTTTCTGGATAAAATAATCCAAATCAATTTTTCCCAAGGGGTGTTGGTTATAAACTGAAACATTCTTCACGCCCAGCATCTTCAAAATCAAATAAGAAGATAATGAACAAAATCTGGATATGGGATATAATAGAATATATATAATGTATAAAGGAATGGAGAACAGTTTGAGTGAAAAGTTCGGGTTCAACTTAAAAATAGTCTTGGGAATAAACTCTCCTGCAAATAGAATCAGTATAGTTGATATGATTGACTGAAGAAAGACAATCATTGCTTCATTACTAACCAGTTTGGCAATATAAGGTTCAAGCAGAATAGCCATCTGCAAACCGTAAATAACCAAAGCAATATTGTTACCGACCAACATCGTTGAAATAAACTGACTCGGGTTGCGATAAAACACATCCAAAATTCGTGAAGTCAATTTTTTATCTTCCTTATCCACCTCAAAACGGAGTTTATTTGAAGACACAAAAGCGATCTCCATTCCCGAAAAAAAGGCAGAGAAAAACAACGAAATAAATATGTAAATTAGCGAGTTCACAATATTAGCCTTAATTAAAAATGCCTTGTTCCTATCAAAACCGAATCAGGTATATTACCCTCTTTAGCTGAATCAGAAGGAGATGTGTTCACGGGAAATTCCCCTGTCGAATTAAATATTCGGTAATCGGTCATTTCTTGGTTTGATTCAAACCCTACTCCGGTTATAATTTTATCAACTTCTTGAATTCTCATAAACTTATCAGAATAGAGTTTGGCTTCTCTTTGATCCCAATATAGAAGAGAAGTTTCAAATTTACTACCTTGTAAACTGACAATCTTTACATTCCCCACCAGTTTCCACAAATGCTTTCTTGAATAATTATATGCTGTATCAGCTTTGATATATCCTTCAGTATGAAATAAAGTATCATACTTTTCCACATAAAGTCCTTTAGGAAAAAACCAATAAGGTTCTTTTGCCTTATCGAAAATAAGCCATAATTTCGATACCAACCGATATCGTGTAATTCCGGAATCGGAAATAAGCATTGACACGTTTTCCGTCCTAACAGTAAAACTCTTTTCCGGATCAAACTTAAGTTTTACAATTTCTTTTTTTCCCTTACTACATGATGCGCAAAACGAAAGAAGCATAATAACTACCATGAAGATAGTTATTATGCCCTTCTTATTTTCTTTTACCAAAAAACGGTCCACTGTCATTATTATCTGACAATAACTGTCTCACCTATCCAACCTCCGATTCTAAATGGTTTACCCTTACCCAAATCCGGATGCATAAAGATTTCTTCTGTTGAAGGCAAGTGAGCGCGATATGTAGAAATCAGTTTATTTGCTTCCGCTGCACAACTTGAATCAACGGCTTTTGCTTTTTCGAACTTGTCGATTGCTGCATAATAAACAGCTTTTGCCAATACAGGATCATCAGGATAAATTGATCTTGCTGATTTTGCATATAAATTTCCGATTAAAATATAAGGATCGCCATAAGAACCATTTGTTTCAATAGCCTTCAAGCAATATTGTCTTGATTTAGAGTTGTTACCCTGTTCATAAGAAATAACGGCAATTAAGTAATAATCTTCAGCTTTCTCCTTATTGGCTGTTTCCATTTTTGCAGCTTCTTCGAAGTATTGCATAGCTTTATCATAATCTTTAACCTTTACAGCTTGCTTTGCAATACCCAAAGCCGCGTCAGCACTTGGTTCGAGTTTATAAGCATAAGCTCCAGCAGTATAAAAAGCATCTATTTCCTGGCAACGAACTCGTCTCAACAAAGAAATAATCTCTTTCAATTTAGGCAGATCATTCTTTACTTCTTCAACCTTCGACGAATACATTTTCTGCAAGGTTTCACAATCAGCTGCACCGCTGTTTGCAAACGTAGCATCTAATGTAGACTTATATGCAGTCAAAGCAGTTTCTAACTTATTATTGTTTGCTGTCTGAGCATCTTTCAATTGCCTTTCAAAAATTGCGGAACATTTGAGATAATCTTGAATATATTGAGGCTTAAGATTCGGATCCTTCTGCATCATTTTAAAAGAAGCAAAAGCGAACATGTTGACCGTTCCTGATTCTGTGTCATCACCAAACTCACCCATAGCGGCCTTTGACCAATTATAAATAGTCTTATTATCAGCAGCATCACCCATATACTGTACATAATCCTGCAATTTATTAGCAATAATCCAATTTTTGCCATAACGCTGATCATCGCCAAAATATTTGATACGCTTGTCATACATCGCCATCAAATCATTAATAAGAGCATTTTTCTTTGCGGCATCTTTTGCATTAGAGATCTGCCAGCCATAAATCCTGGCACCATACAGATAAATATCCTTATGAGCTCCCGGACATTCATCATAAGCCTTCTTCCAAAACTCATACGCGTCCTTGAAATTACCAGACTTAGCATACGGAACAAACAAACTGATATTTGTTATACAACGTACACTATCTTCTCCATGACCAAATGGCGTTCCGGAATCTACACCTTTCTGTGCATATCCTCCGAATGACATCATCGCGCATCCGATAGCCAATACTAAAACTTTGACTTTCATATCTATTTTCAATTATATAAAGTTAACTACTTTAATTATCGCAATGTCTTTACAAACACTGCTTTTTTGCTACTCAACTTTTCTCTTAAAGAACCAAAGTTCATTAAACGTATAATTCAATGTAAAACGGAAATACCGTTCATCAATCATATTTGTCTTAACTTCCGGATTTTTCTTTACATATTCTAAAGATATGTTAAGAAAAGAACGATTATCAATCAACGGTAATCCGAATCCCAAACTTGCTCCAATTTCATGATAACTATCTCCTTCAGGATTAACCGTTGTCTGATTCATACGCAAATAAGAATTATTGTAATGAATGCCTGCGCGATACTTCATCCTATTGAAAAAGGTTTTACTCTGGTAGTTCGGGATATATTCGCAACCGCCCCCAATCCTATATTCATTATTAAATCGATTCTTATCGCCAAAGTAAGGCATTTTTTTCCAATTTTCATAAGAAAAATCAACTGCTAACGTTAATTTATTTTGTTTTACATAAGAAACACCTATTCCATATGTATTTGGTAAAGAAAAATCTTTATCTGTTATCGTATCTGAACTAAGCGTTTCACCTGTTGTTGAAGATACATAAGCTATTGTCGAATTATACGACTTCGCATGTAAATTCTTTCTAGGCGAAAATGTAGCACCGAACGTCAACTGCTCTGTCTTGCTAATCGGATGCGTATACTGTATACCAAAATCAAATTTCAAATCGCGTACTCTCAATTCCTCACTTCTAGAGGTATTATATGCACCTGTCGATTCTCCGCTCATCGTTATCACCTGACTATGCAATATGTTTCCAAATAAAAAGCCCACATTTGCACCGACAGCCAAACGCTTTTTCCAAATATCAAACGAAGCGCCACCATAGAAATCAGTTAATCCGCCCGTTCCATTATATGACTCTGTATAAGTAACATCACTGCTTGAGCGAACAACTCCAAACTTGTAACCGACAAACGAGTACGGAAGCAAACCTGCACTCACAGCCAACCGACGGGAGATAGGAAACTGCAACGCCATATATTCTACATTCCCATTCTTATCATGTTGACGACTATTTCCATCATCAAACTGCGAAAGTTGAGCAGCAACTCCGAAGTCAAAAATAAACGTCATCGAATCCATGCAGCTATATGAAGCTGGGTTTAATGGATTTATCTGCAAAGGTGAACGCAAACCAATACCTACACCTCCCATTGCTCGACCGGCTCCAAAAGAGCGATCGCCCAAATCGCCATAACCATAGCGTGTATACGGCGAATTGGTATTATTTTGTGCCATCATTGACACACATATAAAAGCAAAAGCGCCCGTTATCAATAGCTTATTAATTCTCAACATTATACTCTAAGATCCTATTTAATCCTGTCAACACTAAATTAATGTCTGCAAAGATGGGGTTTTTTAATCGTCCCACAAAATAAAACGAATTACCTCCTGTTAAAAAAACAAAAAGGTTAGGATATTTTAGCCGAAGGCGATCAATATATCCATCCATTTCATAAACAATACCATTCACAACACCCGCCCGAATAGCAGTCTCAGTCGTTGTTCCCACAAAGGGAACTTCATTCTTTTCAACTATTATTGGTAGCTTTTGCGTAAATTGATGTAATGCTTTAAAACGCATATCCATACCGGGAGAAATATTCCCTCCCAAATAATTGCCCGAAGCCTCAATCAATTCATATGTAATAGCTGTTCCCGCATCGATCGCCAAAACATCTCTGTTCGGTTGAAGAAAATTGGCACCAACCGCCGCCGCAACCCTATCTTGTCCCAATGTCGCCTTCGTTGCATATTGTACTTGAATAGGCAATGCTACCGTTTCATCCAAAAAGAAAAAACGATGCAAATGTTCGTTCAGATAAGAAATCAAATACTCGTTCCTCTCAACCACTGTCGAAAAAATACCATTTATCAACGGATACTGCTCAAAAAGAACGTCGACCGCTTCTCTGTCAAATTCGCGATATACACTTGAAATCAGCATCTGTCCTTTATCGTATACAGCCACTTTAACCAATGTGTTTCCTTGCTCGATGATAAGATTCACGTTATCTAAAATTTTTCGCAAAGGAAAGCAAAATTGCTGAATTATCATCTATCATAAAGACATAAACTTCAAAAATCATCCAAAAGGATAAATTCACGATTTATAATTTATAAAATCGTTACTCATTGTAAATTTTTCATCCTATCCGGTTCCCTACATTATATATATACATCAAATTATATATAACAAACGACAGCATACATTCTCCGTAAACGAAACATTCCAGATGGAGCATACACACTACAGGTCGATTATCCAATTACTGACGTAGATCCAAGTTAACGAAAAGTGAATAATCTTAATACCATCAAATCATTGAAGCGCGTGATAATTGTCACATACAATATGGTCTTTAATACTAAATGTCTTTTGCAGCTTCCAGATAGTTTTTCAGTTTGGTGCATTTGGTCAGTCGCTTGAAAATGCGTTTATCAATCTGAGGAGACAGATATTCCCAAAAGCATTGCATCTTAGAAAGTAATTGAACTTCTCCTTGACAAACAGACGATTCGTATGAATAAATAATATCATGCATCCGACGTACCCCTTCCCGTAACTGTTGTTCGCTCCATCTTTTTCCAGTCTTATATTCCGCCGCCAATGATGGACGTGACAATAATCCCCGACCAATCATCACTCCTGCTATCGTAGGAAATCGGCCGGTTAACTGTTCGATATTTTCTACACTTTGTATATCGCCGTTATAAACCAACAGATGACGACACCGATCAACAAAACGGGCAAAGGCATCCCAATCGGCCTCACCTTTATACTGTTGTATACCTACCCGCGGATGTACAGTGATTTGATACAAAGGAGCTTCATTGAGAGATGTAGCCAAAGCTATTCCTTCGTCGAAAGAAGTCATACCAAGGCGCATCTTTATAGAAAAACGAATGTCAGGATAATCGGATAAAGCATTCAATATTCTCTTGGCTTCATCTGGGACAGCCAAGAGACCGGCACCTTTATGACGTTTAGTAAGAAGAGGAAAAGGACATCCCCAATTCATATCAACCTCATGATAACCCAGCCTGACGATAACCATCATCAACGACCTGAATTCATCCACATTGCCCGGCAGAATCTGCGGCACAAACCGAGCATGTTCCAATATATTATACTTCGGATCAATATCATGCAAATCACGGTTACGGACAGATCCTCTTTCCCAACGCACAAAAGGCGAATAGTAAGTATCCACTCCACCAAATACTTCGGCATGTGCTTCGCGATATATAGCAAGGGTAAAACCTTGTAAAGGGGCAAAAGAGATCGGGTATATCATTTTTGTAGCCTGTCTTCGTTTATTGGGGCAAAGATAAACAAAATAAAATTCATCCCGTAAAACATATGAATCTCTTCTCTTTTTTATACCTTTGCAGCCAATATTTAAATCACTCGGATTCTACGCAAGAGCAATCGTGCGGAAGAGAAAAAGAATGTACTAAGAAAAAGGTTGAAAAGATGATGAGAAAAGGGTTGCTCCTGTTTCTGCTTTCGATTTTATTAATGCCGCTTTATGCGCAATATGGTAGTCTGACGGACAAAGCACAAGTCAGTCTTCTTACTGTTGCTCCTTCTGAAGATGAAGTTTACACTATCTACGGTCATTCAGCCATCCGCATTCAAGATCCCACACAAAAGCTTGATATCGTATTTAATTATGGTATATTTGACTTTTCAAAACCCCATTTTATCTATCACTTTACTAAAGGTGAAACTGATTACCAACTAGGAATCAACAGATTCAACGATTTTATAATCGAATACGAATTACGGGGCAGCAAAGTAACTGAACAAATTCTAAACCTCGACTCCATAGAAAAAAATAATCTTTGGAAAGCATTGATGATAAACGCGTTACCTAAGAATAGGGTATATCGTTACAATTTCTTTTTCGATAATTGTGCAACACGCCCGGAAATAATGATTGAGAGATGCACGGGCAATCGGATTCATTATCGTAATCCATACTCTCCCGAATCATTCCGAAAAGTAATCAACGAATGTTCGCATCATAAACCATGGCTGACATTCGGTTGTGATTTGGTATTAGGTGCGCCAACCGACCGCAACATGACTGCACACGAAAAAAACTTTCTTCCTTCATTTTTGGAAAAAGCCTTTGCAGAAGCTATTGTGACCGGTCATAACGGAACAGAAAAGAAGCTGGTTGCCTCAGCTCATACACTCATACAAGGCGTTGCCAACGATACCCCAGTGAAAATAGAGTTGCTTACACCTCTGTTTTGCTGCTGGGCACTGTTCATTTTCGTTGTGCTCCTGACTCTTTGGGAAGCTTTCCGAAAAACATATTGGAGTATTATTGACTGTCTGCTATTTTCTGTAGCCGGACTAAGCGGTTGTATCATCTTCTTCCTATGCTTTATATCAACCCATCCTTGCGTATGGCCGAATTGGCAAATCGTGTGGCTGCACCCGCTTCACCTCATGGCTGTCTTGCTGTTTGCAATTAAAAAATACAGAAATGCTGCTTATTACTACCATTTTATTAACTTTGCAGTGCTTTTACTAATGCTGATCGGATGGCATTTCATTCCTCAGCACTTAAATACAGCCTTTATTCCACTTGTAATGAGTCTTTGTCTCCGTTCGGGATATGGCATATATAGAAAAATATGGAACATCGAGTAAGACAAATATTAACATCGCTCCTAGCACTCCTTGCTGTCACCAATATGGATGCGCAACAACGCATTCCGAAACTGGTGGTCTGTATCACTGTTGACCAACTTCGTGGCGACTATATTGAATATTTCTACAACACATTTGGCGAGCGTGGATTCAAGCGCTTGATGAATGAAGGACTTACCTATAAAAATATACGCTTTGA
>JAQWBH010000316.1 GCA_028707405.1 Parabacteroides sp.
ATGCACATGTTTTGCTTTACTTTCTTCCCCATATTCAGCTGGCGTAATAAAATGTGCGTTGTACTGGCCTTTGCGGATAGCATATACTTCAGTACCCCGATAGAAAAACACCACATCTCTGACTGTTTTACCCATCCCAAAGATGATTGGTGAGATATCATAACCATCATAGATACGGTCATCCGGAAGTTTTATGCCCGTTAAATGACAAAATGTGGGGAATAAATCCATCGTGGTGCCCAGCTCTCTTACCACCTTACTCTTAATTTTGCCCGGCCACCGCATGATGCAGGGAACCCGCATTCCACCTTCAAAAGTTCCGCCCTTACTTCCCTTTAGTAATCCTGAAGAACCACCGTGAGTTTTATATACCTGCCACGGACCATTGTCAGAAGTGAAAATGACCATTGTATTTTCATCGATGCCCTCCCCTTTCAGGGTTTTTAATATTTCTCCGACAGACCAGTCTATTTCTTCTACCACATCTCCATAAATACCAGCTTTTGAGATACCTTTAAAATCAGCGGATCTGAACAAAGGAATATGAGGTAGGGAATGAGCCAGGTAAATAAAAAATGGTTTGTTTTTGTATTCTTTAATTTTTTTAATGGCTTCTTCGGTATAGCGTTTTGTAATTGTCAGTTGATTTGCCGGTCGTTCAATAATTTTGTCATCTCGCATCAGCGGTACATTATAAGATTGATAATGCTCTTCTTCTGCGATTTGAAAATAATTGGTTTTGTCAACTTTGTCCATATCATTGGAGTATGGAATACCAAAATAACTGTCAAAGCCATGGTGGATAGGGAGGTAGGAAGCCTTGTGACCCAAGTGCCATTTTCCGATTGCCGAAGTATGGTAACCTTTTGTCTTCAATGCTTTGGCAATTGTGATTTCACTTTGTGGTAAACCTCCATTTGAGTCGGGAAATAAAACCCGTCGTTTTGAGCTGCACATGCCGGATCTTATGGGTAGTCTCCCCGTGAGTAATCCGGCCCTCGATGGAGTACTCACAGATGCAGCCACATAGAAATTGGTCCATTTTTGTCCCTCGTTTGCCATTCGATCGAGATTGGGTGTATTTATGTTCGGATTCCCATAAATACCCAAATCTCCGTATCCCATGTCATCTACCAATATGATGATGAAATTTGGTGGATTATTTTGACTCTTTTCTAAGGCAGATACACTTTGCGTGGCGGTTATACCTATTGAAATTAATCCGGAAGTGAATAATATTTTTTTATTTTCATTCATAAGAATATTTTATTTTTGCCAGGGAACAGATCCTGATTTTTGAATATGTCTGGTCAATAAACTTTTGAGCTCTTTGTATTTCTCCGGCATATTTGCTATTTTTTCCTTTTCGTATGGATCTTTATTTACATTGTAAAGTTCAAAATTTTCAAAAGGTTTATTTTGCAAAAGTTTGTATTCTCCTTTACGGACAGCATAATAACACAATCCACCATATTCCCCTCCTTCGCGACGCATAAAAAATATTTCTCGTTCACTATTATTTTCCTCTGTTTCTACACCCGTAAAAAGAAACGGAAATAGACTCATGCCGTCAATCTTATGACTTATCTTGGCATTTGAAATCTGACCAAATGTTGGAAAAACATCCATTGTGGCACTTAAGACATTTGTTTGAGATCGGGGTGAAATTTTATTTTTCCATACCATGCAGGCTGGAACTTTTATACCACCTTCGAACATATCTTGTTTTCCACCTCTTAATTTACCATTGGATGCTCCGCTGGGTAAATGTCCTCCATTGTCAGATACGAAAACGACAATGGTATTTTCCATTAACTTGTTTTTATTGAGTGTCTCAATCAGTCGTCCTATATTGGCGTCCAGATGTTCAATCAATGCGATATTCTGGACTCTTTTCTCTGTGGCGTTTTTCTCTCTTGCTTTTACCCTGTCAATCCATTCTTCCGGGGGCTGGATAGGAAAATGGGGAGCATTATAAGCAAGGTATAGGAAAAATGGTTGATTTTTTTTTGATTTATTTATATATTCGATGGTCCAATCTGTGAAAATATCGGTGGCATGACCTTTCGGATTTATCACTTTTTTATTTAATCTCATGTAGTTCGTGTCATGGCGGAGATGAGTCCAGTAATCATCCATCATATCACCCAAAAAACCATGAAAAAAATCAAATCCTCTTTCATTGGGTAAATTTGGCGACTCTAAACCCAAATGCCATTTACCAATCATCGCTGTCTTATATCCCGATTTTTTTAGTATTTCCGGCAAAGTAACAGTGTTGGGAGAAAAATATCCCCAGTTATTTTCTTCGTGTGTTCTTATAACCCCCGGAACACCTACTAAATCAGGATAGCGCCCTGTCATTAAAGAAGCTCTGGTGGGAGAACTGACCGTACTATTAGAATAAAAATTTGTAAATTTTATTCCCATATTAAATAGTGAATCGATATTTGGAGTATGTAAATCTGTAGCTCCCTGGCATGATAAGTCTCCATACCCCAGATCATCCACCAAGATCAATAAGAAATTAGGATTTTTATTTTCAGCCTTACAATAATTTTTCCCTACGAAAAGGAAAAAAAGCGGGATATATAATATTGTATTTTTCATTCAATAAAATAATTATTTTCCAGGCATGGTACCTCTTATTTTCATTTTCCCATCATCTGTAGTCTCGCCGGTTTCCCTGTCATGCCAATCCTTTGTTAGATTTGCAGGCATTGTATCACCAGTCTTTTGTTGCCAGTTCTTAAATAATATTCTCAACTCAGCCAATTCTTTTTGATATCGCGGGTGAGACGCTACATTGATAATTTGTAAAGAGTCTTTTGACAGATCATAAAGTTCCTCTGCAGGTCGCGGATGAATAAAAACATCTGCCTGAGCCGCCGTCAGCTTCCCCTGGTCTCTGACCATATTCAGTGATTTCTGGGTGGGAGATCTTTTGGAATCGGCCGGACCCCCATTCGTTAAATTTGGCCTTCCATTGAATACATACAAGAAATCCTTGGTTCTTACCATTCTTTCATAGGCTTCATAATCATGCCAATTATGTTCTGCATATATTGTTTGTCTGATTTCATCAGACGGGTTTTCTAAAATTGAGGAGAAACTTATACCTTGAATATTATTTATTATTTCAACGCCTGCAATCTCTAGAAGGGTGGGGGCAATGTCAATGGAGCTGATCAGACTGTTTGTGACACTACCTTTCTGTTTGATTCCTTTTGGCCATGATATAATAAAAGGTGTTTTCATTCCACTGTCATAGACTCTTGTTTTGGATCTGGGGAAAGGCCGGCCATTGTCTGCCATTATTATCATGATTGTATTTTCAAAAACGTCCTGCCTTTCCAGTTCCTTTCTTACTTCACCGACATAATAATCAAACCTGGCAATTTCATTATAATATGAGGTAATATCACTACGTGTTTCAGGTGTGTCGGCGAAGTACAGGGGTACCTCTATTTCGTCGGGATCATGCGTGATCATGAAATTATCTGCTCCCCACGGACGATGTGCATCATAAGATGCAAGCCAAAAAAAGAATGGTTTGTTCTTTTCACGCTCTTTGAGGAAACGTACCCAATTCAGTTCACCTCCATTTCCGTTATCATATCCATTGTTATCCGTATAGCGATTGAAGGCTCTGTAAACCGAAGGCCCCATGTGCCATTTACCTGCATGAGCCGTATAATAATTGTTCTGTTTCAATAACAAGGGAAATGGAATTTCAGTTTCCGGTAATGGTGTATGTAATTCCGCAGCCCCGGTTGAATGAGGATATCTCCCGGTAACAATAGAACACCTGCTTGGGCTTGAAGAACTCGTGACAAGAAAAGCATTGTCGAAACGCACGCCTTCCTTGGCAAGCCGGTCAATATTGGGCGTCTTAACTATTTTATTCCCATAGCAACCCATATCATCAAAACTAACATCATCCGCTATGATAAGCACAATGTTGGGTTTTTCCTTTGCTTTACTTATCGAATAGTGAAACAATAAAACAGATGTGAGTAAAAATAATTTTATTTTCTTCATATTATTTCTTTGATCGTATATTGATTTTTGTCAAAAACCTTTCCTCTTATTTTTTACAGAATTCATAAAAAATTTATTCTTTTCTATTTACGGTACCTCCTCCGTGGTCGGAGATTTTTTTGAAAAAGCAATTCTTTGCTCTCTCTCCAAAGATGAATCAAAATCTGAGGCCATACTTTGTAATTTCTGATAAATATCTTGGTGTGAAGAAATCACATTCTTTGTTTCGCCGACATCTGTATTTATATCGTAAAGCCAGGGAAGAGGAGATGTAGGCTTTGTATCCAACAATGCTTCTTTCCGGGGAACTTTTCCCGCCCATCTTTCACTGGGTTCCAACAGATGCAGTTTCCAGCTACCGGAACGGATGGCAGATAAGTTCCCTTCACGGTTGTAATAACAAAAAAAAGAATAAGGCGTTTTTGCCTTTTTATTTGTCAGAAGCGGATAGATATTGTAACCGTCGATTTTCTTTCCATTTGGTACCTTTCCTCCGCCAAGTGGAATAAGAGTGGGCAAAAAATCCATTGCAGTTGCCAATTCGTCGCATGTACTGCCTGCCGGAATAATATTTGGCCATCTGATGATACACGGGACCCGAAAGCCTCCTTCCCAGGTACTTCCTTTGGCTCCGTGTAAAGGTGGGGCTGCGACACCGGAAGGGCCGTTGTCGGAGGTAAAAATAATAATTGTATTATCGAGTAAACCGGCATTTTTCAATTCTTTATAGATCTCGCCACAGCTCCAGTCCAGTTCCTCGACCATGTTATAATACAATGCATTTTCACCTTCGTGATGATTGAAGTTTGCTGATGCGAATAATGGAATATGCACTGCATTGTGTGCCATGTAGAGGAAAAAAGGGTCTTCTTTATTCTTTTTTATGAAGGAAATGGCTTTTTGCGTATAATCTGCAGTGATCGAATCATAATTTACTTCAGCGTTCTTTTTCAACAAGACAGCATCATTATAAAGATCTGATCGTCCATGGTTGGGCCCTGGCATGCCATAGTAATAATCAAAACCGTGGGCACCCGGACTCACCTCCGGTAGTAATCCCAAATGCCATTTACCAATACATCCGGTGAAGTAACCCTCCTCTTTAAGTAGTTCGGCAATGGTGGTTTCGTCCGGGTTCAGTCCATATTTTGCATCTGGGGGAATCACGCCTACATGTAAGTCCACTCTTTTGGGATAACACCCGGTCATTATGCTTGCTCTTGTTGGAGTGGAGACCCCCGCGGTTGCATAAAAACTTGTAAAGCGCATCCCTTCTTGCGCCAGTTTGTCAATATTTGGCGTTTTTATTTCCTTGGCTCCATAACAACTTAAGTCGGCGTACCCCAGGTCGTCGGCAAGAATTAAAATGATATTGGGTTTTTCAAATTCCTGTGCGATTGCTCTATTATTTGTACAAAAAAGCAGTCCCAGTGTATTTAAGCATAGAACAAAATTATTTTTTTTCATTGTAACTTTTGATTCTCTTTTGCCATTGAATAAAAAAATCTTTTAGTTCTTTCACTTTCTCAGGATGAGTACTCGCTATATTTTTGCTTTCAGATATGTCGTTTGTGAGATTTATCAAGAATAAAGAATCCTGGGACTCAAATTTTTCACCTGCAATGTTGGGATTCCCTATAAGTTTCCAATCTCCTTTTCTCACTGCCCAATGTTCTCCATAGATCGG
>JAQWBH010000317.1 GCA_028707405.1 Parabacteroides sp.
AGCTGCCATGCATATTCGCCGTAATAGTAAACTGAATTGTTTTAATTCAGTAGCAATAGGATATCCTGTTGGTTTGCTTCTTGATAATCAGAAGGGGACGACCCAGACTTGGGCTACCAACGGAGATTTAAAACTGAACAATATCTATTTTGCACAGATGGCTGTGGTTGGTTCTGATGTAAATAAGTCGTGGAAAGATTATTATTCGGTTAATGGCACAAACGAAGATGCATCGAAAGAATCATTCTCTCATACATTCTTTTTAAAGCAAGCTGGTAACAAATATTATAATACCATTTCCGAACTTGGTTTAGGTCAGCCTAGCAGTATGGCTGCGTCGCCAAATTACGGACCGAAGAGCAATAGCCCATTGCTTTCTCATAGTGGCTTGTTCTCAGATGCCAAATTGAGCGATTCGTTCTTTGATAAAGTAACCTATATCGGTGCATTCAAGAGCGATTCAGATGCAGACAATTGGATGAAAGGGTGGACAAATTTTGATCCTCAAAACTCTAAATACTAATATTTCTTCTTTTATTACACATTCTGTTTTCTCCTGAGAGACGTTCGTTTCTCGGGAGATTTGTGTTTTATGGTTTGTATTTTGATGCTGTCAGAATTTCTTGACTATCGTTATTATTCATCAACGCCTCGATTGTTGAATTTGTTTCATTCATGTATTTTGTTATGATTTGCCATCCAACCCATGTACCGATATTCCCTGGTGCATTGTTCATCAATGAATTATTGGGTATGATTTCGAAATATTTGGAAGTTATTATCTGGTCGGGCGTATATAAATGTTTCCGTTCAATAATTATTTTCCAAATATTGGACTCATTTTCTTTACACCAGGACAGTTCTTTATCGGTGTATGACATTAATAATTCGGCGGAGAGTTTAGGATAGGCATGTTGAACAAGATATTTTAATTTTCCTTCATAGATCATGCGGTCGAGCAAAACATTTTCTTTTCCGGCAAATGGATATTCCGACATGATCCATCCTGTAATATAATCGGGTATAATACGCTCTGATATCATTGTAGAGCGTTGTGGGTCATAGAAAAATTCCTGATATAACGGATAATCAGCACCCATATATTTGTCAATAGATAACGATAGAGTGCTGTCACTGACTAAAACATTCTGATTAAAGCCTGATACGTGCATGTATACTTGTGGAATGGTTACTTTGGGAAGACATATTTTCAGCCAGGCAAAACCATTGCCTAAAGCGATCTCGATATCTTGGACTTGGTCGTATTTTTGAATGGCATCGGCATATAACTTTTTTAGGGTAGGTTCAGAATAAAAATTTGTTAGTTTGTCCCAATATCCGGGAAGTGATGGCGATTTTACATTTAAAACGCCTTTGCCTAATAATTCAAGCATTTTTGGATATTTTTGATTCAATCCGGTTATCAGGGTTGTATCACCTGTACTAATCAATTGATATAAATCTTTGTCAAAGCGATTAATAAGTATTGGCTCTGCATTTGTGACAGCCGAAGGAATATTTGAGTTCTGACCCGTACAGCTAAAAAGGCAGAATGTCATTATGGCTGTAAAGACTATTTTTAGTGCACGTTTTTTTAGTTGCATATAATATTTGTGTTAAATCATTTTGAACTATAACGAATTGTATTCTTAATATATTGTATAATTTCTTTTTTTATTTATTATCTTCAGGTTTGATATATATAATTGCAAATTTGATAGTACGATAATCTATAGAAAACTTATTTTAACTAAATTAACTGCCAACTTCTGTCTATGGCATATTTTTTGTTCAAAAAGGAATGAGTGCTTATGTATAATATATCATGATGCTCAAATGAATAATAATTTTACAACAATTTATGATTATAGGAGATAAAAACTATGGGTGCGGCAGGAAACAAAAAACCGAAGAAGCCAGGTAAAAAGCATGAAGCTTCTTATTTGGAAGAAGAAAATACAAAAGTACTTCCTTTAAAGAACAAGAAAAGTAAATAAAAAGATTGTTATTAAGGCGTGCATACAGTTCGAACGAGTACAAGTCGCTAGAACTGTATGTTTTTTATTGTTTAACCAGTCGGGTCAATTTAAGCGCTATGTCAAAAAATACCATTTTGGAATTGACATTTTGCGCTATGTCACGTTCACCTTTTGATAATTCATCCATTATTTCAAATACATTTCTTTCATTTACATAAGGAAAAAAATTGCGTGAGAAAGTGGCTTCTTCTAAATTCAGATAGTTCAGATCAGGAAGTTGAAAGCGGTAAATGAAATTCTCACGAATCAGATGTTGGCAATAAATTAGAAAGTTTTTTTGCCTTTCACGCTCAATTGATGCCAATGAATCAGCTATATTTTTTAATCCTCTTACATCTCGTTGCCAAGACTTACGCATCATTTGAATAAATTGTTCAAGATAGTATTTGTTTTCTTCATTTATGCTGATGGTTTCCATTGCCTTTAAATAATTTCCATTAGCCAGATGAGCAATATAGGCGGCATCTTTTGTTGTTAACCCAAATTTTGTTACCATAGCAGCTGACAAATCTTCTGAATGTATGCCATGAACGTTAATTCGTTGTACACGTGACTGAATTGTCCCTAAAATTAGATCAGGCATTTCGGAAATCATTAGAATGATGGTATTTTGTGGTGGTTCTTCGATAACTTTAAGGAGTTTGTTAGCACAGACCGGATGCAATTTTTCAGGTAGCCAAATGAGGAGAATACGATATTTTGCTTCATATATTTTTAGACTTATCTTACGGATGATTTCATCATTTTCTTTAGAATAAATGATGGCTTGTGAGTTACCGGCATCGATACACCCAAGCCATTCATCGAAGGTGAAATAGGGACGATCTTTTAAAAATAACCGCCACTCTGTAAGATAATCATCGCAGATTTCTTTTTTTTTATCTTTCTTTGTTACTATTGGAAAGACAAAATGCAAATCAGGGTGGGCTAAAGCTTCGTATTTCAGACAAGAAGGGCATTGCCCACAGGAATCAGTATCGGTTCGGTTGGTACAATTCAGATATTGAGCATAGGCTAATGCAAGAGGAAACGTTCCTGTACCATTTTGGCCTGCAAACAATTGTGCATGTGGTACAATACCGGTTTGTGCCGATTGAATAAGCTCTTTTTTTATTTCTTTTTGACCGATGATATCTTTAAAATACATATCCTTTATTGTTTTGTCTGCACAACAAAGGTATGTATTTTTATTTTGTCATACAACTGCGACCCTATATAGTATATCAATAGAAATGGATACACAAATACGTCAATAAGTATGAAAAGCAGATATTTCATGACTGTTACTAATTATATTGTTTGCTAGTAAGACTAGGAAAATTGAAAATCCCCTATTTCGACATCGACAATTTTGAAATATTTATTTTCCTTATGAGAATAGCACGGTGTGATGTTTTAGGCTAAATTTCAAAATGTCACTTTTTAATGTGTATTTGAACTTATGATTTATAATATAAATAAATTTTAATTCTTACTTAAGTCGTTTTGATTTCAAAATGATATTCGTTATCTTCGCACAGTAAAATAAAAAAGCACGATCAATGATATGAACAAACTCAAAGAAAATAATTCTATTCTGTTGATTTACACAGGAGGAACAATAGGAATGATAGAGAATGCTTCAACAGGAGCTTTGGAAGCCTTTAATTTTCAACATTTAGAGGAACATTTTCCCGAATTGAAGGATTTAGGTTCTCAAATTGATTGTGTCCAGTTTGATCCTCCAATGGATTCTTCAGAAATGGGCCCTGATTCGTGGAAAAAGATTGTGCGTATTATCGCAGAAAACTACCATATGTATAGTGGCTTTGTTGTTCTCCATGGTACGGATACAATGGCATATACAGCTTCAGCATTAAGTTTTATGCTGGAAAATCTAAATAAGCCGGTCATTTTAACAGGATCGCAGCTTCCTATCGGTGTACTTCGAACAGATGGAAAAGAGAACCTGATTACAGCTATTGAGATAGCTGCTGCTAAGGATGAAAAAGGATTTCCTATTGTGCCGGAAGTATGTATTTTCTTTGAAAATGATCTATTGCGTGGAAACAGAACGTGTAAGGCCAATGTTGATAATTTTAATGCTTTCCGTTCTTACAATTATTCCCCTCTGGCTCATGCTGGAGTTTCAATCAGGTATGATTTGTCACAGATTTATTATCCGGTTTCTCCACGGCCGTTGAAACCGCATTATCTTTTGGATAGAAATGTTGCTATATTAAAGATTTTTCCGGGCATTTCACTGCAAGTTGTATCAACAATACTGAATATTCCCGATTTGAAGGGAGTCATATTAGAAACTTTCGGTAGTGGAAACGCTCCTGGGCAAGAATGGTTTTTGAATGAAATAAAAGCGGCTGTCGATCGGGGTTTGGTAATTGTTAATGTATCCCAGTGTCGTGCCGGTTGTGTAGAAATGAGTCGATATGAGACAGGTCGTAAATTGTTGGAGGTGGGCGTTGTCAGTGGTTATGACAGTACAACAGAATGTGCCGTGACCAAACTGATGTTTTTGTTTGGTCACGGTATGACAACTGATGCAGTAATAGAACACTTGAATTGTTCATTGATTGGAGAGGTCTCTATCCGTCAGCAACGTTGATCAATTGTAATATTTACTGTAAACTTTTTCCCTTTCCTTAATAATCTGCTCGAATGCTTCAATATCATTTTCAGGCATGAGCGCTTTTTCTTTCCATGAAGCAGAACCTTCAACGCCAGCCTTATTATAGTTGAATGGCATAAAACCGATTTTGCGTACATTCTTTAAGCTCTTAAAGGTAAAATCAGCATGGATAGGATCTTTGAATAGAGGATCGGCAATGATTGAATTTTTGTCTCTGCTGTTCTTCCATTCGGTAAAAGTATATTTTAGGAATGAAGGCATCTGACCTTGCATATTCCAGTAACAGTTACGATCCATATTAATTTGAACTTTGTCCCATGGACCGAACATTACATCACCACAATCCATTAGAATGATATTATTTGTAAACGAAAAAGAGCGATGATTTTCAACACGAGTTACTTGTAATTGTTGTTTCATTCCAAAAGCAAAGATGTTGTTGCGCAGGATATTGTTTTCGCCATAGTGTTGATGGAATCCTCCGCTTTTGCAGGCGTATACCAAATTGTTTTCTAATATAATGTTTGAACTCCCTTCGTCGGTATACAATCCCCAGCCCCCATAGTCGTACGAATAGACATCATGTATTACATTATTATATATATGTGTCCCAGGAGAAACGCCAAGAGTATAAACAGCACCCATATCAGACAGTTCGCCCCAGCCGATATGATGAATATGATTATAAGCTACGATATTATTTATAGCTGCACTTCGAATGCTGTCGTTCGAATTTGATTTTGCAGCTGTGTAGCCCCACATCCAGCCAATAGACACACCGGTGTAACGCAAATCTGCAATTTCATTGTGAATAACTTTATTGTCACCCGAATTGAGAATTACGACGCCTCCTGCACAAGGAAAGACTAATCCGATATGGCGGATAATATTGTTTTCTACAGCAATATTAGTAGTAAGTAATCCTTCGTCACAGCCCACATGCGTTTCGCCAATTTTGAATCCACCGGCACCAATATCAAAGATAAATGAATGACGGACTATGTTGTTATGGCAAGCACGCCGAAACCAGAATGCGTAGTTGCCTGTATGCTTGACTTC
>JAQWBH010000318.1 GCA_028707405.1 Parabacteroides sp.
CTGAACATAGTTTTCGATAAGCTCGGCTTCACCCTCATATTCTTCCGCGTTAGCTGCCGAAAGGGCTGATAATGTTGTTGGATCAGCATTTTGACCGTCTTTATTATTCAGACCTGCATCTGCAGGATTAGCGCTACTCAGGTTGTCAGTACTTCTTTCCGTCTGATTACTCGTACCGCATGATGAAAAAGCAAATGTGAATAGGAACGATATCAAACACAAATATGCAACTATTTTTTTCATTTTTACTCTCCTATGTCTCCGTCGCTGTATTCGCCTCAATGACCTCAAATTTACCGTCGTTGTTTATATCTATATGCGTATTGCCTTCTTCATCCATCCACATGTCCAGCTTGCCGTCGCCATCTATTTAACTCTGAATCCGATGTCGATGAACTCCTTCTGATATTCCTGCCCCTTACCATTGAAAGCATACTCATCATAGTTTAAACCGCAGCCCCATATGGAACCGTCGGTCTTTAAGAGGTAGTACTCGCCGTCGGTAGCAGCAATATCCCTTACCCCTGTTGATATTTTGACGGGTTCAAGAATAAACTTGCCTGAAGAACTCCCACACTCTCCCAATTGATTATCTCCCCAAGCATATACGGACCCGTCGGTTTTTAACGCGACCGTATGTATTGAAAGCGCAACGGTTTTTACTCCGCTGAGTACCTTTACCGGTTTATTGACCGAATCATCGACGTCGGGGCCAAAACGGTATCCAACGCCGAGCTGCCCATAAAAGTTGTTTCCCCACATCCATAGGCTTCCGTCTTTTTGGACGGCGGCAAAGGTCCCGGTATTGCTCGCATGTACCTCACTGACATTGTCCATAATCTTATAGGCAGCTATTTTCCGGTTCACCGCGGAACCGTCCTCGTCATAAGGTTCTAGACCCCAGGCCCAAAGACTCCCGTCCTCTTTTACAACCATAAGTTTATATTCACCGGGAGCCGCATCAACGACGCCATCCATGACTTTTCGCGGCGTCATGCAGAACTCTTCCCCGAAATCCGGAATAAAATTGTTGAAATTGCTTCCCCAGACATACAGTTCATTATTATTTGTAATGGCGACCGTATTGCTCCCGGATGCATTTACAAACTTTACATTTTTCAAAATAATCTTCGGACCGTAATATTTCCCGTAGATATCTACAATACCCTGTCCGAGGCGGCCGTTTTCATCCGAACCTGCGCTGTACAGATCACCGTTCGATGTTATAAAGTAATAAGCACCGCATGCCATAGGTGTTTGCGGGGCACAGACAGCACGGACGGCATTATCGGCAAGCTTTACCGGGGAACGAGTCCCTTCATGGGAAGTGTAGCCGGGATTGGATTCATCCTCCTTCGGCAGACATAAACCCATTCCCCATAAACTGCCGTCATCTTTAATGGTCAACAGAAAGCCGGGTAAAGAGTTAGCTACTCCTTGTCCTGCGAATATCCTGCAATCAGGAGAAAGTGCCAATTGACACTCCCCGGTTTCATCAGATGTATTTATTTGCGATGTGTTTTTGATTTCAGGTATTTTTTCATAAGTCCTGACAGTGAGTGCAACTGCCTGCTCCCGTGTAGCCATGCCGTAGCCTGCTGCCTGTTGGGCGGTTGTGACGGCTTTCGGCATGAAATTGCCACTGGAATCGCCTAAAATGATCCCTGCCTTGGACATGTATTTAGTGGATTCTACCGCCCACTTCGAAATGTCTTTCTGATCGGCGAAATCTTTGACGCCTGCAATACCGTAATCCCCATTCGGCTTGATAGCCTTGATTGTCCTAAACAGCATGACGGCGCATTGTTCTCTGTTTATTAATGTTTTTGGTGAAAAAGTAGTGGCGGATGTTCCTTGCGTAATACCAATCCTATAAGCTTTCAATATCCTGGGATTGGTCGTATCCTTAAACGGGTTCGGTGAAGCTGGTGTGCTCTCCGCTTCCGTTACCTTTTCATAGAGCAGAACGGCAAGTTCACAAAATTCCTCACGGCTGATGGGTTTTGTCATATCCGCTCCATTCAGGATGTCCGGTATGAGCCCAAGATTAAATGCCTTCTCCAGTTCCGGCTTCGACCATTCGCTGGCCTTTTGATAGAAACTGCCTGATCCGACGGAAACCTCGTTTGAAAACTCAGATAAGACAAAATCCATATCCCCTGCATTGTCACCGTAAAAATACTGGTAAGAAAGCTGCGCTTTGAATATATATGTATGATCTCTGATATCAATTACCTCAGAATTGCCTTCGTCAAGTGGATTGAAGATGTCATAATAAGTATTCGTTTTTCCCGGTGCGGCATTTTCGGGATAAATCAGAGATTCCATTTGACCTCCGGCAACTTTTTTCCATGAACCGTTGTCAATTTTCCAGCTGTATTCGATCCATACCGCTCCATCTGCAGGACGCTCCGCTTCCAAGTCCAGAACGCTTTGCGGAATTTTAAGCTCCAACATGAAATATGGGATACCGCTTTCATCATTTTTTACTTCAATTTTACTTAGCGTTGCAGCCTCAAGTGAGTCCGGGACACCTTCCGGAAGGGCGGCAAATACGTTACGGGGCAATAGGGCGGCTATCAGCATAAATGCCAGGAAAAAGACCAGAAATCTTATTCTCATATGTTACCTCCAAGCTTATATTCTTATTTCTCCAATATCCTTATATGTTAATTTTATTACCTGAGGCTGTTTATCAATTTCAAAAAATTGCGGTTTTTCTTAAGTAATATTGCTGTTTTTCTATGCCGACAGACATAATTTTGGAGAGGATATTAAAATTGAGGAATGATGGAAACCACCTCTTTGTCATACTCACCATTTAATCTTTACTTTTCTGTCGGGTGGTCATAGGATGCCGATATCAAGTATATCTAAATGTTATCATCGGGACCGGGAAAGTACTGTTATACGATTAGCAAGAAATTTATTCATCGTATTTCGTGGTAACGCATATATCATTAAGGGTATGATTGCTAAATCAAAGGTATCGCAACGTTCCCAATGTGGAATCTGACAGAGCTCATGAAGTATAAATGTGACATTTTTGTCTGTAGGAGATCGTATAAAAAATAAGTTTTTATCCATATTCTTGGTCATCGTACTGATATCCTCGATTATTTTCCCTAAAACCGTGAAGCTGCGGTTTCGCTGCACGTTTGACAGCATTGACGTCTGGATCGCCTTTATGTTGCCTCTGACGCCCCGACACAGGCGCTCTGGACCGCCCGGCACGTTTATAGCCTGTTGCTCCGCTTCTCACAAGTAGAGTTACAAAAGGGTGTAAGCCTAGATTTTACTGGGCTTGGCGGATTACATCCATATTGTCTACTCAACCTAAAGTGCCAAAAAGGGTATGTGGGAACATATCAAGAGATAGAGAAAGAGCCGAAAAATGAAGTAGGGTTGAGTGGATAGTATAGATAACTTTCATAGGGTTGTGGAGATAGGATAGATGTGAATATTGTATTAACGAAAAGATACAATTGAAAAATAAGGATATTTGATTTAATATTAATAATATCTGAAACCCTTAATTGTTTATGGAAGCGATAGACTTTGCGGTTAGGCTGTAAGAAAGGATAAAATAAGAATGGAAAAGAAAAAAGATATTTTATCAATAGTAATAATTGCACTTTTGATTGTCATTTCGGCAACAGGAGTACTATCATTGGATTTCTCTAAAAGTTATGAAATAACAAATCAATATGGAGATTTGGTAAAAATGTTTGGCAATGGCATTTACGCGCACGACTCATACTTTGCAGCTCCAATTTTTATAGGAACTGATTTTATGATTCTTTTTATATTTGTACCTTTGTTTATATATACATATTTTCAGAATGCAAAAGGATCTAACAATAGTACAAAGCTTAAGCTTATGTCAGTATATTCTGTAGCCTTTTATTATGCGGCAAGTCTTTCCTTTGGAGTTACTTACAATCAATATCATTTATTATATATTGGACTTTTCACATGCACTCTTTTTGGGCTCTTTTCTATTATGCGTAAAATAAAAAGCGAAGAATTAAATTATGATTCTAAAATGGGTATTAAGGTATTTCTGATCTTGGCAGGTGTTGCATTAATTGTTGCTTGGGTGCCGGATATTATTCAAACAGTTATTTCAAATACAGCACATCCACTGATTGAAGTATATACAACTTCAATAACAAATGTTTTGGACATGGGTATTATTGGGCCTTTATGTCTTGTATGTTTGCATTTATTAAATAAAAAAGACAAGCTGGCAATCATTATATTAACTTCATTACTGAAAGCTTGTATCATCGTAGGAATCATGATGATTACACAGACAATCTGTCAGATACTATCCGGATTTGAAGTAACTTTACCTGTACTTATTACAAAATCAGGTTCATTTCTGTTACTGGGTGGATTTGCATTGTACTTTAATAGCAGGTTATATAGCAATTTATCACCAACCCGCCGATAAGAGGTTAAAGTGACCGATATTCCATGAAGTACTTTTCAAAAGTTATTAGACATGTTCCCGTCTACCGATATTGCCAAAAACGTATGAAGATAAGTTTGGGGCAATCTATCAGGACTATTTTGCATTGATTCCGATCCACGAAGCGAGCACTTTCTTATGCTCTAATCAATACCGGCGGAGGAAGGAAAGGAACGATATTCCACAATGACCGGGGCATCCAATACAGCAATAATTATAATACTTGTGACGTTATGCATGCTAATTGAATATTATGTTAACAAAGAACTAATTGTATTATACTACATTAGCCAATAATTGTTAAACTTAAGAAAGGAGATTATGTAAATGTCTAAAGAATCTCAGGACGATATAAAATCAAAAAAAAGGGGAAGTGGTTACTATGTCTTTAGATCTAGCTAAAGATCCAACAATCACGGTCATAAATACCGATAATAGCGGCCCAGGCTCGCTTCGAGATGCTATTAGTACAGCATCAGCAGGTGACACCATTGTCTTTGCCGTATCTGGTACAATTACCTTAACCGGTCCAATAAGTATTAGTAAAACCCTAACCATCAACGGTCCCGACCAGGATAGGTTAACAGTCAGTGGTGGTGGTAATTCCAGTATTTTTAATATCAGCGGTATAACAACCGTAGTAACAATCAGGGATCTATCCTTCGTAAATGGTTTTAATTCAGGTCCAGGTGGGGCTATCTTTAATGATGGCGCTACATTGAATGTGATAAGGTGCACGTTTTCTAACAACAGATCTGATTCTTCTGGCGGGGCTATAGCGAATATTAATTCTGGTATAGTCAATATTTCAAATAGTACGTTCTCTACTAACCACGCTAGTTTTGGCGGGGCTATAGGAAATTTTTCTCCTAGCACACTCAGTATTACGAATAGTATATTCAATAACAACAGTGCCGATAATAATGGTGGAGCTGTAGTAAATGATGGTACTGCTAACTTTACGAATACTTTATTCACTGGCAGCAACAATGCTTCTAATCGAGGCGGGGCTGTTGCAAATGTCGGGACAGCTACCATTTTAAGATGTACGTTCTCTAATAATACCTCTGCAAATTCTGGCGGGGCCGTAGCGACTTTTAATTCTGGTACAGTCGATATTTCAAATAGTACGTTCTCTAACAATACGTCTAATTTTGGTGGAGCTATAGGAAATTTTTCTCCTGGTACAGTAAATATTACAAATAGTACTCTCTCTGGCAA
>JAQWBH010000319.1 GCA_028707405.1 Parabacteroides sp.
CCTCAATTTCAAACTCATCTTCGATAGCCATAATGATTTCCACTGCATCCAAAGAATCTGCTTCTAAATCTTTCATCAGATGCGTGTTCATGGTTATGACGTCCGCTTCCACACCTAATTGCTCTACTATTATTTCTTTTATTTTATCAAGTACCATAATTTACCTCCAATGATCTGGTGCTTTTATCAAACCTATTATAAGTTACCCTTTTAAATACTGCAACATCTATTTTACAAAATCATTAAGTTCTACCCAACGATAATAGGATATTTCCAAAGTCTCTTTGGTTGATTCCAATTGTTGTGAATAGGTCAGCAGAACGTTATGATCGGATAAAACTTCATCCTTGCACATTTCTTTTTCAAGCGTCTCAACTTCTTCTTCCATTTTAGCTATCGCTGTTTCTAAAGAGGCCAGTTCTCGTTCCCTCCTTCTTTGCTGAGCCTCCAATTCCTTGTTCTTACGTCGTCTTTCCAGTCTTAATTCTTTTGAAGAATTATTAAGGTAATTAGTATCATTGTTTATTTTACCAAGCTCCAATAAATAGTTTCTACCTGAAGAGATAGATTGTTTTTTTTCCATGTAATAGTCATAACCGCCAGGGAAGCTTTCTATACCGTACTCGGATAATTCAATAATCCTGGTTGGGACCTTATTTAAAAAATAACGATCATGGGATACAATCAGTAGTGTGCCGGGAAAATCCAGTAATGCATTTTCAAAAACACCCTTTGCTGAAAAATCCAAATGGTTGGTTGGTTCATCCATAAGCAGGAAATTTGCTCCAGTTAACATTAGTTTCAGTAGGGAAAGCCGGGCCTTTTCTCCACCGGAAAGATCATGAACATTTTTAAATACATCATCTTTTCGGAATAAAAAACGCCCTAACAGGCCCCGGAGCTCCGATTCATTATAAAGGCGATAGGCCTGGTGAAGCTCTTCTAAAACTGTGCGGTTTCCGTCAGGCAGTTTTTGTTCTTGATCATAGTAGCCGAACACTACATTATGGCCTAATTGTATGATTCCGGTTTCAGGGGCCAATTGACTCAAAATGATCTTTAGCAAAGTTGTCTTGCCAACACCGTTAGACCCGACCATACAGATGCGCTCACCACGTTTAATATCCAAATTAACATTTTGAAAGAGTTGTTCTTCACCAAAGTTCATGGAAAGATCTTCTATATACAATACATCCGTTCCGGTTCGAAACTTTTCTTTGAATTGGACCTTCATGCGGCTTTTTCCTCCGGCGGGTCTTTCTAAGCGCTTTTCGTGTTCCAAACGTTTTTCCCTGGATCGGGCACGTTTGGCAAGCTTTTCTGTACCGCTCTGTTTAAAACGGCGTATGATTTCTTCTTGTCTTACAATTTCACGTTGTTGTTGGATATATTTTCGTAAAAAGTCCTCTTCTTCTTTTTGATTTTTTTCTAAATAGGTAGAATAATTTCCATGATAAATAGAAAGTTGATGGTCTTTAACTTCAAAAATACGGTTTACAATTTGATCTAAAAAATAACGATCATGCGAAATGAGAATGATTGTACCGGTGTAGGTTTTCAAATATTGCTCCAACCACTTTAAAGTACCTATGTCTAAATGATTGGTCGGTTCGTCCAATAAGAGAAGGTCAGGCTTTTTCAATAGGAGCGAGGCCAGTGCCAGTCTGGTACGTTCTCCTCCGGAAAGGGTAGAAATTTTTTTGTTATAGTCTTCTTCAGAAAACGCCATACTGGATAGGATCCCTTTAATTTCACTTGGATAGCTGTATCCGTTCATTCTTTCAAATGCATGGCTTTGCTGTTCATATTGGCGAAGCAAGGCGCTCGTCTCTTCTCCGCAGGAAGATCTTCTCGCTATTTCAGCGGTCAAGCTTTCCAGATTCTTTTCTATTTCAATTATATGAGAAAATATTGACAACATCTCCTCATATACAGTTTTTCCAGAAGAAAAATGATCCTTTTGTTTTAAATAACCTACTGATAACTGTGGGTGAATGTTAAACTCTCCGGATTCAAAAACCAGCTCACCAGCCAGGATCGACAGCAGGGTAGATTTACCGGCACCATTATCTCCTACGATGCCGACACGATCTCCCTGGTTGACATGGAAGGACACTTTCGTTAAAATAGTATTAATGCCATAAGTTTTCGTTATATCCTTGACGGATAGAATAACCATATAATTTCCCCAATCTTAAATTTTATAAAAACCAGTTACATACTATCATTTTTGTGGTTATATATCCAGTCGTGTAAGGGTATAATCCGTGCATAATTACTTTTTTAACAAGTTACTTCTTATGATGGAATGTGGAGTGAGGGATTATGAAAGAAAGTGGAAAAATATCAAATGCAGTAATCAGAAGGCTCCCAAGATACAGGAGGGCATTGAAGGAACTCATGAAGAAAGATGTAGAACGAATTTCTTCCAATGAGCTGAGCGCATTAATCGGTTATACAGCATCCCAAATCCGTCAGGATCTTAATAATTTTGGAGGGTTTGGGCAACAAGGTTATGGATATAATGTACAAGGGTTATATACGCAAATCGGTATGATTATGGGGTTGGATAAAGACTATAAAATGGTCATTGTCGGTTCGGGAAATCTAGGCCAGGCCATTGCCAATTATGCAACCTATTATAGGGCAGGGTTTGTAGTTGTCGGTATGTTTGATGTTAATCCAAAATTAATTGGAATCAGCATTAATGGCATTGAGGTTCAAGATTATGAAGTTTTAGGAGAATTTTTAAAGGAAAATAAGGTTGATATCGGCATCATTTGTACAACAAAATCAAGTGCTCAAAATGTTGCTGATAAGCTATGCCAAGGAAATGTAAAAGGGATCTGGAATTTTGCTCCCATGGATATTGAGGTTAGCGAGGATGTGGCGTTAGAAAACGTTCATCTCAGTGACAGCCTTAATGCCTTGGCTTATTACATCAGCCACCCAATGCAATAACTTCGATATAATGAAAAATAACCGTTTCGGCTGAAACGGTTATTCGTTCTTTATGAAGTCTTAACTATTCTTCTACGGGGGCATCAACCGGGCATACATTTGCACAAGCCCCACACTCGATGCACTTATCAGGATCGATTACGTATATAGGATCCCCCTCAGAAATTGCTTCTGTCGGGCATTCCGGTTCGCAAGCACCACAGGCGATACAGGAATCGCTAATTACATAAGCCATAATGAACTCCTCCTTCATGTATTGTTTCAATTAGCCTATTATGTTTAAACATGCTTATTATAGCAGACACTCAACAAATAGACAACATGAATTTATCTAATTTATAAGGAGAAAAAACACTGATGAATATATATGGACTTTACGGAAAGAGTGGCACCGGTAAGAGTTATCAAGCTATGAATCTATGCAAGGAGATGAATGTAGAGAGTATCATTGATGACGGTTTGTTTATCTATGGTAATCGGGTTCTAGCCGGTATTTCCGCTAAACGACAGCAAACCAAAATCGGTGCGATACGAACGGCTCTTTTTACCAATGATGCTCATTGCAAGGAAGTACGTGATAAGATTGCAGAAATAAATCCGGGGAGTATATTGATTTTGGGGACTTCTGATGATATGGTAAAGAAGATTGTGCAACGCTTAGGCTTGCCTGATATCTCTTTGATGATCCCTATTGAAGATATTACCACGGAGAACCAAAGAGAGGTAGCTAAGAAACAACGAAAAGACTTGGGAAAACATGTAATACCGGCTCCTACTTTCCAGATTAAAAGGCAATTTTCCGGTTATTTTCTAGATCCTTTACGAATGTTTAGGGGGAGAGGAAGCAGGACAACATTTTCGGAAAAAACCGTTGTGCGGCCTACTTATAGCTACTTAGGGGATTATGATCTTTCAGATAAAGTTATTGCGGACATCGTCATTTATATCGGTAAACGAACCAAAGGAGTGGATTCAGTTCTTAGGGTTTTGACCGAGAGCAATGCCGAGGGTGTCCGTATAAAAGTACAGGTTTTAATGGGATACGGGGTAATGATAATCGATACAGCAAAGGAACTTCAGCAAAAGATAACAAAGCAAGTAGAAACTATGACTGCCTTCAACATCATGGCCGTAGATATTGATATTAAAGGACTTAAATAAATGTTGGGACCAATTATTAACGCAGTGGCCATTGTGGTATGTGCCTTATTGGGACGCTTTGTTCTTAAGGGATTGCCTGAAAGATACGAGAACATTATTAAAAAGGCCATCGGTCTTTCTATTATATATATCGGTATAGCAGGAGCCATGGAAAATGAGCGGGTGATGCTTCTAATTTTTAGCATGGTAATCGGCAGTGCCCTGGGAGAATGGATAGACATCGATAAAGGAATGAATTACTTGGGGCAATGGACTGAAAGAAAGTTGGGTTTACAAGAAGGAAATTTTTCAAAAGGGTTTGTAAATGCCAGCATTCTGTTTTGCACAGGTTCTATGGCTATTGTAGGAAGCCTGAATAGCGGTCTTTTGGGCAACCACGAAATGCTGTTTGCAAAGTCCATTTTGGATGGAGTGATTTCTATCGTGTTTGCTTCTGCTATGGGATTGGGTGTAGCGTTTTCCGCTATTCCTGTATTGCTGTATGAGGGTGGAATTTCTATAGGGGCTACCTTCGTAAAGGATTGGATGACAACAGAAATTATTACGGAGATGTCTGCAGTTGGCAGCCTGATTATTGCAGGAATCGGGTTTAATTTTTTATTAGTTAAACAGATAAAAGTTGCGAATATGATTCCTGCCATATTTCTACCCTGGCTGTTTATTGCAATTGAAACTGTTTTGAGGTTTTAGAATAGAATGGTAACCTAAAAAGGAGGAAACAGAATGTTAAAGAATGGATTGGATGTGGAAAGGCAAACTGCCATGCAAGTTGCAGAACTGATGGCTGCGGCGGCACGGACTGCTCCGAAAGGCTGTGGGATTGATAATTTAGAGGTTAGATTGGTAGATGGCAAAGAGAAAGATGCGCTTGGAGAGGAAATGCGACGAATGGGCAGGGAATCCTCCGTGGACTTTTTTGTAAGAGATGGATATAATGTGGATACGGCTATTGTGGTCCTGCTTTTAGGTGCAAGAATCAGTCCTATTTTTTGCCCGAACTGTGGTTTTTGCGGTTACAAGGATTGCGAAGAAAACATTGATCATAATGGAATCTGTATGTTTAACGTAGTTGACTTAGGGATTGCTTTGGGTTCGGCCGCATCTGTGGCAGCCGCTCATAAAATTGATAATCGAATTCTTTTTTCTGCCGGTAAAGCAGTGTTAAACCTCGGCTATTTTCCTAAGGATGTGACTATTGCTTATGGAATTCCTCTTTCCATATCTTCGAAAAGCCCGTTTTTTGATCGGGAAGGAATCTGTAAAGTAGAAGACTAATAAAGTATATATAGCTAATAAAGACGGCTCTCGTAACATGAGGGCCATTTTTTTTATGTATAACAAATATTATTTGAGAAAAGCTATTGACAATCTTTGGATGATGTATTAAATTGTTACTAGCACTCATTGACAAAGAGTGCTAACAAGGTAGATAAATAATATTATAATAAATGAAAGGAGATTTTGGTATGAAGATTAAACCACTGGGAGACAGAGTAGTCATCAAGCGATTGGAAGCGGAGGAAAAGACTAAAAGT
>JAQWBH010000320.1 GCA_028707405.1 Parabacteroides sp.
CGGACTGGTTTAATGATTCCCGTTATTTTGATTCTAACGGAAATTCGTTGTATGATACAAACTGGCAGGATGAAGCTACACGTAATGCAGTATCTCACAATCACCAGTTGAATATCCAGCAAGGTGGGAAGAACTCTTCTGTAGGTGCATTTTTGAACTATACCGATCAGGAAGGAATCATGCTGAATACCTATAGCAAACGATTGAATACAAAGATGACGTACGATGCTAATCCGACAAAATGGTTGTCGACATCGGTCAACATGATGATTAATCATACATGGGGTAATTCAACAACAGAGGAAGGCGGTGCTCAAGATGCGCGTCGTACAATGATTGAGTTCGTGCCTTGGATGCCTGTACGCGACGCCGATGGAAAGTATACCAACTATGCAAGTTCTACACTGGGTTCTTCTCTTGGTTTTGAATCAATGGCAAATCCGGTTGATATTTTGAACAATCAGAAACGTCTGAAATATACAACTAAGTTGTTCGGTAATGCAGCTTTGACATTCCATCTGTTGCCTGGTCTGGATTTGAAGACTCAGTTTGGTATGGATGCTGAGAAATATGAATGGAAATACTATTCTTCTACGCATCTGGTAAACCTTTCTTATCCGAATGGTAAGGCAGAAAATGATCATTCAAATACAACTTACTGGCAGGAAGAAACTTATCTTACCTATAATTGGAATAAAGGGCCTCACCGTTTGAATGCGATGGCTGGTCTTTCTTGGCAGGAACACGTATATGATTATTATGGAATGAATAATAGTGGTTATACCGATGATTTCTTCCAAGATTATAATATGGGTGCCGGTACAAGTATGGACGGTATGTCTTCTTCATACAACCGTTGGGCGATGAATTCATACTTCTTAAGAGGTGCTTATACTTACAATGATCGTTATTCGGCAACAGTTACTGCCCGTATTGATGGATCATCAAAGTTTGGTAAGGATAACAAGTATGCTTTTTTCCCATCGGCAGGTTTGGCATGGAATGTATCTAACGAAGACTTTATGAAGGATATTGAAACAATCAGTAACCTGAAACTGCATACCAGTTACGGTTTGACCGGTAATTCGGAAATCAGCCCTTATACTTCATTGGGTAGTGTCTCTTCCGGTACTCTTTTACAGAATGGAGGTTATACTCCCTATACTTATATCAGTAGTCTGGGTAACTCTTCACTAAAATGGGAAAAGACGGCGCAGTGGGATCTAGGTTTTAATCTGGGGTTGTTTAAGAATCGCTTGAATTTTGATATCTCCTATTACTACAAAAAAACTACCGACTTGTTGTTAGGTCGCCCAGTTCCTTACCTGACTGGTTTCACTTCAGTGATGGATAATATCGGCTCCGTACAGAATAAAGGTGTCGATATCATGGTTACGGCAACTCCTGTTCAATCCAAGAATTTTTCATGGAATGCTACAATAAACATGAACTACAATAAAAATAAAGTTTTGAAATTGGGTGAGAATAATGAAGATATTCTGAGTAATGGTTTCTTGAACGGTTATTCCATATTGCGCGTGGGCGAATCAATGGGCTCTTTCTACGGATACGAACGTTACGGCGTGTGGACAACGGAAGATTATGAGGCTGGCAAGTGTGAGCTAAATCAGATTGGCCGCGCTCATCGTTCGGATGACCGCAAGATATTAGGAAAGGGTCTTCCTGACTGGACGGGTAGTTTTATTAACGATTTCCGTTATAAAGGATTTGACCTGACGGTTGATATGCAGTTTGTCTGGGGTGTTGACTGTGCTCAGGAATTTTTCCATTCGACATACGACCGTTTCGGTATTACAAGCGGTTTGGCTGCCATCTATACCGATGCATACAACGGATCAAATCCGAACACTATGCAACAGGCCGTTTATCTTTGCAATTCAAATCATGCAGGACAGGATACCAAGTTCGATTCACAATGGGTTTGCGACGCTTCATATCTGCGTTGCAACTTGATTCAGTTAGGTTATACATTACCGACTAAGATTTCCAAATCGATCGGGTTGAGTAATTTGAGAGTTTATGGTAGTGTTAATAATGCATTTATGCTTTGTTCAAGCGACTTCTTGGGATTCGATCCGGAAGGGACTTCTCAGGGTACAAGCCAGTTTGGCCAGAATATGTTTTTCTTCCAGTATCCTAGACCAAGAACATTTACATTTGGCTTAAATGTAACATTTTAATTAACCTCTAAAAGATAATTGAATATGAATAAGAAAATAATGAATGGCTTAGCAGCCATAGCAATGATTTCGATGACGGCTTGTAGTAGCTTTTTGGACGAAAATCCTAAAAGCAACTTGTCTTCGGAGGGATATCTTGTTTCTGAGGCGCAGGCAAAATCGAATGTGAACTATTTGTATCGGACAGGCGCTCCTACTTTTGATACGGGCAACGGTGCATATTATGGGACAAATGGGATGCTGGGCGGTTATCTGACCGGTTATTTCAAAAGCGAATATGCAGGACAGGAGCAGATTGTCGGCGAATCGCAGACGCTATCGCGTACAGTAAGTAACTGCAACAGTTATATGGAGAGTTTATGGCAGAGTGCCTATCGTGCTATCAATGTGGCAAACTATTCAATTAAGTACACTTCGTCCAAGTACATGGATGAAAGTGTGGCTAATCAATATATTGCAGAAGCTAAGTTTTTCCGCGCATACAATTATTTTTATCTTGTAAAGATCTTTGGCGATGTTCCTTTTTATACCGAACCGTTTGAAAGTGCAACAGGCGATTTGATGCTGTCGCGAACCGACAAAAAAACGATTTATGCCCAGGTTGTTCAGGATTTGAAAGACGCTGCCTCCGTCTTACCAAACAAGGCTTTTTATGATAACAGCCTTCGTCTCACAAGCAATGTGGCAAATGCGCTGCTGGCAGAAGTCTATCTGCAAATGAGCGGTTATCCTATTAATGAAAATCATTATGCTGATGCAGCAGCTGCTGCAAAAGCGGTGATCAGTTCAGGCAAGCATAGTCTGACGACAAATAGTGATCTTGGAGCAAATAGTGCATATAATAAATTGAGAACTATCGATGGTCTGCCGGAAGTGATTTATGCGTATGAATATGCAGTGGGTATCAGTAATGCAACTTATCGTTGTGCCTGGGCATTTCCGAATGCATTCTCAGCTTATTTTAAGGTAACCATTTGCGTTAATGTATATGGCTTGGTTAATGGCATTGAGAATATGTACAACGACAGCGAGGATTTACGTCATCAACCGAATCAGTTCTTCCATTGGAATTATGTATTTCCGGGTGAGACCACAGCTAAGTCACTGGGTGCTACTTGTAACTGGTATTTCTATGATGCCGACTGTTTGCTGAATACGGCGAAAGGTGGCAAGGATGCTAATATTATCCGCTATCCGGAAATGTTGCTTATAGCTGCTGAAGGAATTGCTCAGTCATCGGGTGTAACTTCCGAAGCTGTCAACTATCTGGCACAAGTAAAAGCGCGTGCTTCAATGACCGGTAAGACAGCATCCGATTATTCGGCATCACTGTCAGCTTTGTCTAAAGATGCATTTATAAAGGAAATATGGGCAGAGCGTCTGCGTGAATTCCCTCTTGAATTTAAGATTTGGGATGATTGCGTACGTACTCAAATGTTCCCGACTTTTAGTGCTGATAATAAGGGAAAAGTTACTTTCGTGAACTTGATTGGTGCAAAGAATGGCAATGGTTATACAATTAAAGAATCGGATATGTATTTTCCACTGCCGTACAGTGAGATTCAAAGAGATCCGAATTTAACACAAAATACTGGTTATTAATAAGGTGTGTAAGTTAATTTAGTTAGATGAAGAGGGGTGATACTTTAAGTAATCGCCTCTCTTTTTATATGGTTAGCAAATGGGACTAATCAGCTTTTCGCAGCTATTAGGTTGTGACAGAATCGTTGGCGAAGAAGAAAAGAATTTTACCGAACTCTTTGTTTATTTAAAAAAAGCATCTAACTTTGCAACCCAAAATGGATTGAATAGAAAGTAATAAAATAATATAGTAAGATGAAAAGAACATTTCAACCTTCTAACAAGAAGAGAAAAAACAAACATGGATTCCGTTTGAGAATGTCTACAGCCAACGGTCGCAGAGTATTAGCAGCTCGTCGCAAGAAGGGCAGAGCTAAATTAACGGTATCAGATGAATACAACGGATAACTTATCCGTCGATGTTTTTCTGAAGAAAGTAGAGGTTTTCTGAGAAAAAGCCTTTACTTTCTTTGTTTTAACGGCTTTGTTTGTTACTTTTGACTCGTGATACTAAGAATGTTTAAAAGATGAAGGATTCAGCAAAAAACAAAAGTGCTTTGAAGAAGGTGATGGATACTCCTTTTGCTTTCAATTTTGTGTGGGCGATAATTGTTACGATTGTCCTGATTTCTTTTGTTTTGTTATGGCTGAATATATATACGCGGCATAATGAAGCCGAAGTAGTCCCGAATGTAAAAGGAATGACTGTTGGTGAAGCTGAAAAATTCTTTGTGGATAATAACTTGCGTTATAGCATTATTGATTCAGTTTTTTCGAAAGATGTAAAGCCCGGATCGATTGTGGAGATAATACCTGAAGCCGGATCTAAAGTAAAAGAAGGACGTATTGTCTTCGTTACAGTTAATGCCGCTTCAGCGCAGATGGCTGTTATTCCTGAAATTTGGGAAATATCTGTTCGACAAGCGGATGCCATGTTACGTGAGGTGGGTTTCGAGAAGATTGAGATAGAGTACGTATCTGGCGATTACAAAGATCTGGTAGTAGGATTGGAGATGAATGGACAACCCTTGCGGGCAGGCGAACGTATATCAATCTCTGCACCGCTGGTGTTGAAGGTGAGCAGTGGCGTCAGAGCTGAAGAAGTTGACACGACAGCAGCTGCCGAAGATGAGGATGCACCTGTAGAAGAAGTTAAAAGCGATGGAGAGAAGTGGTTTTAACTATGAATGAGTTTGATGAAATAGAAGATGAGCATGATGATGACATGCAGCCTGTGGAAGGAGAGAATGAAACCCCTCAGCAGTTGTATGAACATTACCGCTTTGTTGCCGATAGGGGGCAGACGTTATTACGTGTAGATAAATTTCTGGTTGACCGCATGACAGGCGCTACACGTAATCGGATTCAAATGGCTGCCGATGCAGGTTGTATCATGGCTAACGGACATCCTGTCAAAAGTAACTATCGGGTGAAGCCAGAAGATGTGGTAACGATCATGATGACACGTCCTCCCAGAACATTTGAGATTCTTCCTGAAAATATTCCTATTAAAATTATATACGAAGATGAGGATCTTCTGGTTGTTGACAAACCGGCAGGCCTTGTTGTACACCCCGGGCATGGCAACTATACTGGAACACTGGTCAATGCACTGGCATGGTATCTTAAAGATGACCCGACGTATGATCCGAGTGATCCGGATATAGGACTTGTTCATCGTATTGATAAAGATACGTCCGGATTATTGGTAGTAGCCAAGAAGCCTGAATCTAAAGAAAGACTGAGTATGCAGTTTTTTAGAAAAACAACACAACGCGAATATCGTGCGTTGGTATGGGGTATCATTAAGGATGACGAAGGACGCATTGAAGGGAATATAGGGAGAGATCCGCATAACCGGATGCA
>JAQWBH010000321.1 GCA_028707405.1 Parabacteroides sp.
TTTTATTTTAAGTTTGTCATGTTCGATGAAAGTGAACCTGATCAGGTCATTTGGGAAGAAGGCTATAATCGTTTTGCGGTAGCAATGATTGCTCCAGCAACGGTTGATATGTTCGAATATTCCGAAGTTAAGATTTATCAGAAACAATGGAAAGCTGCCGGAACTGTAATCCCCGTGTTCTCACTTCGCAGTAAGGATGATTTTGGAGTGGGCGATTTCGGAGATCTGCGTAAGATGATAGACTGGGTAGCGAAGACGCATCAACGTGTGCTTCAGATACTTCCAATAAACGATACGACAATTACGCATACGTGGACAGACTCCTATCCTTATAACAGCATCAGTGTTTATGCTTTACATCCGATGTATGTAGATTTGAGGGTATTGCCACAACTGAAAGATGCTGCTAAACAAAAAAATTATGCAACATTGCAAAAGGAACTCAACGGTCTTCAGCAAATTGATTACGAGCGGGTGAATAAGGCGAAGTTCGATTATCTGGAAGATCTGTTCGCTCAAGAAGGAAAATACACTTTGGATACGGAAGCATTCAAAATGTTTTTCGAATCTAACAAAGAGTGGCTTGTGCCTTATGCTGCGTTTTGTTATTATCGTGATAAATATGGAACTTCGAAATTTGAGCAGTGGCCAGAACATCGCTCATTTGATAATAAACAACGAGAGCATCTTTCGATCATGGGAGGCAAAGAATTTAAGCAGGTGGCTATTTATTATTTCATACAATATATACTCGATAAACAGATGATCGAGGTCCATAATCATGCGCGTAATAAAGGGGTGATATTGAAAGGGGATATTCCTATCGGAATCAGTCCTGACAGCGTTGAAACCTGGATAGAACCATATTACTTCAATCTCAATGGCCAAGCGGGTGCTCCGCCGGATTCTTTTTCGACAAACGGACAGAATTGGGGCTTTCCTACTTACGATTGGGATACGATGCTTAAGGATCATTGTAAATGGTGGAGAAATCGTCTCACCAAAATGGCACAGTACTTTGATGCTTATCGTATCGATCATGTTCTTGGATTTTTTCGTATTTGGGAGATTCCTATCAATGCTGTATATGGACTTTTGGGGCAGTTTTCGCCTTCTCTTGGTTTGACTCCTGAAGAAATTAACTATTTCGGACTCAATTTTCGTGAAGAATTATTTACGCAACCACTCATTACCGATTGGATTGTTGATAAGGTATTTGGCAAGTGGGCCGATAAAGTTCGCAAAACATATCTTGACCATATGCATGATGATCGATACAAAATGAAAAACGAATATGACACGCAACGTAAAGTCGAAGCAGCTTTTACTGGCAAAATTTCTGACGACGACAAATGTATACGCGACGGACTTTATTCGTTGATCAGCAATGTACTTTTCCTTCGTGACCATAAATGTCCCGGATATTTCCATCCACGTATTGCTGTACAGTCGGATTATGTCTTCAGTCTTCTGGATGATAATGAAAAAAAAGCGTTTGATCGTTTGTATGATGATTATTATTATGAGCGCAACAATCAATTCTGGTATGAGAAAGTTATGAAAAAACTGCCATTGTTGATGCAGTCTACTCATATGCTTGCATGTGCTGAAGACCTTGGAATGGTACCTGCGTGTTTACCATGGGTAATGAACGAACTTCGGATTCTTTCACTTGAAATACAATCGATGCCAAAAAATCCTTATGCAGAATTCAGTCTGCTTTCAAGTAATCCGTATCGTTCTGTTTGCACAATTTCGACTCACGATATGCCAACACTCAGAGGGTGGTGGAAAGAAGATAGTAAGCGTACGCAGAGATATTACAATACTGTTCTTTGTCGTTCAGGCGATGCACCGAAGGACTTATCCGGAACGCTGGCTCGTGATATTGTTCAGCAACATCTCATGTGTCCGTCGATGCTGTGTATTTTGTCATTACAAGATTGGCTTTCAATTGACGAAAAGATTCGCTTGGCTGATCCTGACAGAGAACGCATTAATATTCCTGCAAATCCTCATCATTATTGGCGTTATCGTATGCATCTTAATATTGAAGATTTAATGAAGAATGAGGAGTTTAATGGAATGATCATATCATTGATAGACCATGTTGGGATTTTATAAAGTATCGCTGTCGTTACAAGCAAGCCCTAATGAATGTCAACCTTTGATAATAGAAAGTGCCACTCTTTAGGTTGGAAATAAAAAAAGCGGATTACACCAGTCAGAAATGTTCTCCTCTAGAACATGTACTTTGGGTAATCCGCTTTTATATTAAGAAAATTTGATTATTTCAATGTCCCTGTTTTTGCATCCTGAACCATCTTCTCACTTGGAATGATCAGAATTTCTACACGACGATTTTGTGAACGGCCTATCTCTGAATTATTATCAGCTACAGGTTCTTTCATCCCATGTCCTTCGTAAGTCATGCGTTTGCTTCCGATGCCTTGATCATCCATCAGGTAGTCGTAAACGCTTTTTGCACGTTTTTCGGACAGTGTTTGATTATAATCAACATTGCCTACATTGTCTGTATGACCGACGATCTTGATGTTTGTCTCAGGATTGTTGTTTAGACTGGTTGCCAAATTCCGAAGTGCATTCTTTGATGCTGAGCTGATTGTGCTTGAATTGGTAGCAAATAAGATTCCTGAATCAAAAGTGACCTTCAATGCTTCACCGTTGTTAATGCTTTCAACTTTAGTACTTTCAGGGAGAGTCGATTCCAATTCTTTTTTTTGCTTATCCATCTTCTTACCGATCAATGCACCTGCTGTTCCACCAACAGCAGCACCGATGATTGATCCTAATGCTGTGTTACCGGCGATTGCACCAATACCTGCACCGGCAACCGCACCTCCACCAACACCAATAGCTGTTCCTTTAGCTGTATTATTCCATGTTCCGCAACTACTGAATACAATACCAAAGCAGAGTAAAACTGATAGAAATTTTAAATATTTCATTTTCTATATTTTTTAAATCTAATTAATAATGCATTGGTCTATTTGTCTATTATTCGAATAGATGAATAGATTCGCAATACTCTAATTCCCCTTGTACAATAAAGGTGATTTCTTCAGGAGTATATTCACCTACACCATCTTTTTGAGCATTCTTGATTACGTAGGTAACCAATTCATCTTCGTCAATCTCAATTTCGTCGTTGTCTGAAGAGTTTACGTCCTTGTCCAGATTATCTTTCGAGTCGTAAAAATCATACATGACGTCAACAATATAGTTGATATCGTCTTTAGAGAATCTATCTTTCATTTCTTGTGGGAGATAATTCTGGATATATGCTACTGAATCATCTTCATCGTACATAAAGTCATTTTTATTGTCACCCATAATTTTAAATTTTATATGATTATGTTTGAATGCAAAGATATTAATTTATCGTTATTATCTGGTTGTCGTTTGTAGATAATTTGTTAATTCTCACTTTTAGATGACCTTTACGATCGGTTGCATTGTAGATCCAGCCTTCATTTCCAGCCATCATATTCGCTTCTGAAATTTCTGGTAGAGTCTTGTTATTTACTTGTATGGTTGATGGCAATTTGAGGTAACGGACATCAAGTATATAGCTTCGTTGTTGATAGCGGCATTTGAAATCTCCTTTGGCTTTAGCGATACAGATTGTTACTTTACCTTTTTGTTTTTCAGGAGCATTAACTGAAATGAGTGTTTCTGCAAATGCACCTTTCTCATAATCGCGTGTTAAGCCGTCGTCTTCATACAGATTAAAGGAACTGTTTCCTGAAGGATAGAGTTGAAGTGTCAGGCAGTCGGTTGGTTTTTCACCTACGTAATTCATGTCGGGATAAAGTGGAATAATGGCACCTTCGCGTACGAATACCGGACAGATATCCAGGGCTGCATTATATTTGTCAAGCCATTTGCTCCCTTCATATTTGTCGCCTGTCCAGAAATCGTACCATTCGCCGTCAGGAAAATAAATATGCTCGCGTACATTTTTGCGTGTGTATACCGGAGCAATCATAAGCCATTCGCCGCTCATAAATTGATATTGCGTAGTCGTATCGCGAGTCACAGGGTCGTTAGGAAATTCAAGTACCATAGCACGCGCCATTGGAACACCAGTGGCATGTGCTTTGTGACAATAGGTGTAGGTGTATGGATTTAGTCGCATTTTCAGTTTTAGATATTTACGGTTAATATCTGTGTATGGGTGTCCATAAACCCAAGGTTGACGATCGGCATCAGCCCATCCACTCATAGCCATGAAGATCGGAGTAAATATTTTCCATTCCAGATCGCGTGTGTATGTTTTTGGCGAACCGCCGAATATTCCATCAACATCGCTGGTTGCAGCATTCATGGCTGAAAGACCGGCACCTGTTATAGTTGGAATATGATAGCGGATATAATCCCAGTTGCTGGATTGGTCTCCACTCCAGACGGTTGAATATCGTTGTGTACCCGCCCAACCACAAACAGACCAAACGAACCCTCTTTCGTTTGTATTGTTTTGAATGCCTTCAAAAGCAGACTTGCAGCCGTTTAAGGCGAATTCATAACCATCGCCCACCCAAGCTACATCAAGTTTGCAAAGACGTGTACCACATTTACCAACTTCATATGCGATTTTATCAACGCCATTTTCTGTCCAAAGACCTGTATGGAATCCACGCTTACCTAATTCTCGTACAACCGAGTCGAGCTTTACATATCCGCAGCCATATCCATCGTTTGGCAAAATCCATCCGCGTGGCATATCGTATTCTACATATTTGTCTCCAATCTGGCTAATGACATCAGGAGTTGTCTGTTTCCAACCGGTACGTTGCTCGCCTTTATTATAGCAATCGGCATCACCCATTGTAAGCATCCACATGGCAGGCATAAAAGGTTTGCCTGTGATATCAGTATAATCGTTGAGGATTTGTTTTAGCGAAGGGCCAAAGAAATAAAAAGCATCAAAACGATTTTCATCATGTGTCAACGTGCTGAAATTGTCCAGCATTTTGAATCCGTTGTCATAATATTTAGCGGCTACAGCCGTGCTATCAAACGCATAGCGTCCAGGAGAAAATGTGTTTCGGAAAACACCATATCCTTTTGTTGACATATAGAATGGTACCGGATTGGAGGCTTGATCTTCGTCCCATCCTGTCACTGCAATATCTAATGCTTTGCCTTTATGAGAAAAGTTTCCTTGTTGCATACCACAACCATAGAAATCTTCATCGGCGCTACGACGTAGAATTTGACTTGTTTTTAATCCGAATGTAAGAGGTTCTGATTCTTCAAACATCACAGACTTATTGGTTTTGTCGTACATGGCGAAACGAATAGGTTTTTTATAAACGCGTACAACACATTGTGGGGTAGTAAACTTGTAATAGTTACCTGCATTGCTCATCGATATGTTGGTCTTTTTCACTCCATAATCAACAACGATGTTGTTACCTGCAGGATTTGTATATTCTCCATCGGGAGCCAGCCAGACGCGAAAAATGTCGTTGCGATCAAATATGAGCTTCACCTTGGCCTAACCGGATACGAATTCGTATTCATTGTTGCTGATTTTGTTTATTCGACGCAGATTGCCCAGC
>JAQWBH010000322.1 GCA_028707405.1 Parabacteroides sp.
GGGACTTTTTAGCTTCAGATGTTTCAACATTCTCTGTATAAATAGGCACGCCTTTCCAAAGCACATCTAAATAGGAATATGCCCAAGCACGTAAAAATTTACATTCAGATTTCAAACGCGCTTTCTCGGCGTCAGTCATATCTGGAACCTTATCAATATTATTGATAACATCATTAGCCCTATACACAATAGTGTAGTAGAATTTATAATGAGTCGCAACATCGCCATTAGACGGAGTACAAGAACCGGAAATAACAAAATTACTGTTTTTCCAGTTCATATCTATATCCATGACAGAAGAAAATGCATCATAAGGGATGCCCATTGTACCTCCGGTATAGTTTTGAGAGAATTTAGTATATAACTCATTATATACACCCATTACAGCTGCACGAGCCAACGTCGGGCTTGACCAGACATTAGAGCTTGAGAAGCTGTTAGTCGGTGTTGTATCAAGTAAATTACTATCACATCCGGCTATACCGAGGAACACTATCGATGTTGTCAAAGCAAGAGCTATCTTATTAAATATCTTTTTCATGTCGCAGAATTATTAAAATGTTAAATTAACGCCAAACGCATATTGACTCATCGTTGAATAGCCAACAGTAGTACGCATTTCAGGATCCTGACCTGAATATCCGGTAATACAGAAGAGATTTTCGCCTGATGCAAAAACACGAAGCTTTTCTGCATAAATCTTTTTAGTAATCCAGCTGGGAATAGTATAACCTATAGTCAAATTGCGAAGCTTAATGAAATCTCCTTTCTCCAAATGCAAAGAAGAAAGAGCCGAACTTTGAGCACCCGATACATTGACTAATCGAGGATTCTTTGATGAAAGATTCGTTCTAGAATCAGATGGATTCTCCGGATCATAAAAATAGTGATCATTTGCCACTGCATCAGAGATTGTGTAACCATAAATAGTTTCACTGGAATTCCTTGATGTGGCATAGTAATAGAGGCTAAAACCTGCAGCACCACCCCAAATCATAGAAAAGTCAAAGTTTCTCCAATTTGCATTTGCCTGAAAACCAAAATTATATTTAGGCATGGAAGACGATCCCTGGAACTCGGAATCGTATGAATTGCCATAGATTCCATCACCATTAGCATCTGCGTAAATATACTCGCCGTACCAGAGGGCATTTTTTGCAACCGTGTTATACGGTTGGAATGTATAACCTGCAGCTTTCATTGACTGCAACCATTTCATATCGTTTTCTGTACGAATCATACCGTCTTTAGGTCCTCCCTTTATATCCACTGAGCCGTCCGACTTGAAATACGAGCCCGTTCCTTTGTATACATTAGGCATGTAATACTCATCTATCATGTGACCTTCTATAACCCTTGTACCACTACCTGTAGAAACATCACCTATATTGGTTGAATACTCTGTCTTATCAGAATTCCATCCTCTTTCCAGTTTGCCCTTATATTTGCTGACAAAGTTTTTATTAAAAGAAAACTGTCCTTTAAGACTGTAGTTGAATTCTTTGCCGATACGATCTCTCCAGCCTACTTCAAATTCAACACCTCGGTTTGTAACCTCGGCAATATTTTGCTTTGGACCGATAGCGTTGCCCATTACCATAAACATGTCTGGTGTATAAAGGATTCCGGTTGTAAGTTTGTTATATACATCCATATTACCGGTTAGTTTATTATTTAGTAATCCAAAATCAAAGCCAATATTCGAAACAGCTGTTTCTTCCCAAGTAAGAGCTCCATTAGCAATAGATGTAATAGCGATACCACTTGTAAGGACTTGCCCTGTAGAATAATTGGCTGCTGAATATGTTGACTGCCAATCGTAATTGCCAATAGCGTTATTTCCCAACTTCCCCCAAGATGCACGGAGCTTAAGATTGCTTAACCATGAAACAGACTTCAACCAAGATTCTTCATTCATACGCCAGCCAGCTGAAAATGAAGGGAAATTACCCCAGCGATAATCAGGGGCAAAACGTGAAGATCCATCGTGACGAATATTCGCTTCAAACAGATATTTGCTTTTATAGGCATAATTCACACGACCGAAATATGAACGAGCTGAATACTCAGTACCATAACCGGTTGTTGAATAAGGTGTAGTAGCAGAGCTCAAGTCATTTATTGAAGCATCAGTAAGACCAAGTTTGCTCATTTTACTTTCTCTATATTTATATCGTTCTTCCTCAAAACCGACCATAGCCGATATATCATGTGAGCCAAACGTTTGATTATAATTAATTAGGTGATCCATCTTTGAATCATTCTCTCTAGTATAATACATATACGTATAAAGTGTAGCAGGATCGGCTGCCCCGGCGGAGTATGCACCTTTCGAAAAACTGTATTTTCCAATAGAAGTATCAAAGGATTTCTCCTCACGACGAAGATCTTTATAGTAAAAGTCGAAATTATAAGTGAAATGTTTCAAAAACTTGACCTGAGCATACCAATCAGTATACGCTTGTGTATATTTATCTGATCCATCTGTACTTGCCATATCCCAAAGGGGATTGTGAGACTGCGGATCATCTTCAGGTCCTTCCGGTGCGCCATATTTACCATCATAAAATGGATATGTACACGGCAGCATTTTTGCCGTACTAAGTGATCCGAAAAAGTCACTTGATGAATAGCTGACATCACGATCCGTCACATTTCCCCAGATACGCGTACCAATTTTCAACCAGTCAGTAACATCAGAATACAGATTTACACGCCCCATATATCTTTTATAACCGCTTTTCTTGACAACACCGGGATTGTCCGTATAAGAAAAGCTCATCGTATATCCGGCTTTCTTTTCCTTGCCGTTAATAGAAACGGTATGTTTCTGCATCCATTGATTGGTATATATCTGATCCCACCAGTCTACGTTAGGATAAGCCACATAATTAGGATACCCTGAAGCCGAAATTCCATTTGGATCAGCTTTCGCCGCATTCCACAAATCAATAGAGCTTTGTGAGAACATATTAGAATTGCCAAGATTGTTAGACGACTCATTCATGAGTTGCATATATTGAACATAATCAGACACCGTATGGATGATCTTCAGAGGTTGGTCATAAGATAATACGCCATCATAACTTACACTAACTTTGCCACCCGATCCGTTCTTAGTCTTAATCAATATAACACCATTGGCACCTCGGTTACCGTAGATTGCACAGGAAGCTGCATCCTTCAAAACAGAAACAGTTTCGATATCCGATGGATTAACCATACTGATACTTTGTTCCATTCCGTCAACTAAAACAAGTGGAGATGAAGAATTCAAAGTTCCTGAGCCACGAATATTATACGAGAAGTTTTCGGCATTAGGCTCACCTGAATTTTGCATAATTTGAAGACCCGGAGAGGCATTATTAAGTGCCTGTGATGCATCGGTTACAGGTCTTGACGACATTTCTTGAAAATTTACCGATGAAACTGATCCAGTCAGATTCACTTTCTTTTGCGTACCATAACCTACAACAACCACTTCGTCCAAGGCTTGGGAATTTTCTTTTAATTCAATTTTTAAAGAAGATTCTCCGGTTAAACGTATATTTTGAGAAGTATAACCAATATAGGATACTTCTAAAATATCACCTTTCTTTGCATCTGTCAAAGTAAATTTTCCATCAACATCGGTAATTGTCCCATTGGTTGTCCCTTTAACAACAACATTAGCACCAATTATAGGCTCTCCTTTTGTATCAGTTACTATACCGGTAATACGTTTCGTGTTTTGCTGAACTATATCCATTACTGCCTTTTTTAACATCTCTTTCTTAGCAAGAATGATATAGTTGTTTTCAAATTCATAACTAATATCCGTACCGCCAAAAGCTTCTGCAAGGAATGAAGAAACCTTATTTGATTGGTTCTGAAGCCGTACTTCCCGTTGGATATTAACTTCTCGATTACTGAAAACAACCAAATAGTCAGTCTGCTTTTCAATCTCATTAATCAATTGAGCAACAGTAACTACATTTGAGCTAACCTTCATAATCGCATTCTGCGCTTCTGTTCCAGTCGCCATCAGTTGAAGAGTAAATACAAATAAAGATAAAACTGACAGTCTCATAATTCTAATTAGTTTTCTTGTGTGTTCATTTTGTACAATAAAAAACTGTAACAAAGTTTTTATTTCCATATCTTTGTAATGTTTTAAGTGAATACTAAAAATAACCTAGTGTTTGCTTTCCCCGAACGGCAAGTGCTCCAACATTTGCCGTTCTTCCAACTAAAATACTTTCTTTTGTTTCATGGGCATGTGTGTTTTAATGGTTCTACAATCTTATTTGCTTAATGTTATTATATTTCTTTCTACGTCTTTCTTTACATGGAAATGACGAATCCGACTGAGTACTTGAAGAATCTCATCAATGCCATCTCGTTGTCGGAATTTTCCTGTATATGTTACATTAAAGATTTGTGGGTCATGGACAATGATAGTCACATCATAATATAATTCAAGTTTCTTGATAATGCTTATCAGACGTTCATTTTCAAAACAGTATATTCCATCTTTCCATAAAAAGTAATCAGAGAAAGTGATATTTTCTACTTGCATCTGTCCACCTCGGATAGTTACTTGTTCATTTGGTTTTAACGTGACTTTAGCTCGTTCGCTCTTTACCTCTACCGCACCTTCTATCAAACTGGTCCGTACATAGTCGGATTCAGGATAACTATATACATTAAACTTCGTACCCAGCACTTTCATCTCAATCTTCCGGGTTGAAACAATAAACGGCTTTTTTGCATTCTTGGCCACATTAAAAAAAGCTTCGCCTGTTACAACAACACGACGTTTATTGCCACTAAAATAAGAAGGATATAATAAGGTTGAATTTGCATTCAACCAGACTTCCGTTCCATCCTGTAGCATCAAGCGAGCACGCTGTCCGGGTGGAACATATAAGGAACTCATTGTGACTTTAGGAAGTTTTTCTTTAAACAAACTCATTGTCAAAATTGCTGTAGAAACAATCAGCAACGAAATAACTGCGGCATAACGAATAACATGAAAGAAAATCCGCACCTGCTTTTTTCTTTTCAACCCCTGAACGAATTGATTATAATCATCCGCTCCTTCCTTTTCGTCTTTATCATAACCGGAAAGATGAATAAGACCAACAATATTCTGAAAGCGAATAAATTCTTTTTTAGCTTCAGAATCCGATTCCAAATCCTTCAACAAATCCATTCGTTCGAATCTATTCAACTTGCCCAGAAAATATTTTTCTATCCGTTCGTCCATTATTCTTCCTACTTTATAATAAAACGAATCAGCATGAAAAATCCGCCAAAAGAATTTAAAATATTTCTATCCAAGGATGAAAATAAATAAGGGAAGAAAATCTTTAAGCTCTATCTTGAGCTTCTTATAGGCTATTTCCATCTGTGTTTCAATAGTATTAATTGATAAATCCAGTTCTTGGGCAATTTCTTTTTGTTTCTTTCCTTCTATCTTGCTTTTAATAAAAATCTCCCGGCATTTTTCAGGAAGCGAATCAACTGCCTTATTGATTACTTCTTCAATGTTATCATCAGAAAAGAACCCTTCATCAAAA
>JAQWBH010000323.1 GCA_028707405.1 Parabacteroides sp.
CGCTCTTCCGATCTACGGACGGGATTGGGACGATACGTCCCTTGCATAAGTGATTTAACGAGGTCATCTTTGTGATGCCGTAGATATGGAAGTAGTTCGGCTATTTCCATTCTATCAACACCACATCCTCCGGCATTCCTTCTTACTTGTAGATAACCCTTATTGAGATTACCGGGACTAAAGATGTATTCCATTAAATGCTCCGTTGTAAAATTTACTTCCACGAGGTGGTTTTCAGTTATACCAATAATAGTCTGCACTCCCTCATAGCCTTTGCATTCCGTGCTATTCTTTTGAGGGTAGTTATTAACTTGGGATAATATTTTCTGCATTCTATCCATTATCAGCTAACATTCAGTTACTACTCGTTTAATTAAGGTTCAGACCTTCCCTATATATTCGTATTGGTACTATGTCCTCGGCTGACTTCTCACAGCAAGCTTTACTCCGTGTTTCTGAAAAAAAAATTATCTACACACGTCTGTGAGACCTCCCCAGATAAGAACGTAATCTTTCCATCTTATACCTGTCAGATTTACTATGCGTCATTCCGAATAGTTATTGGGCTTTGTTTTGTCTTGCAAACTCACCCACTCGCCCTAGCCTTATATCAGATTTCTGTTCGTCAGGTCAGACTTTTGCCTCAAGCTTCCTTCAGATTCCACATCGCTATGGACACCCTTGCTATTGGCTAAACGATTCCCACTATCAGGGCTCGCCAAGGACTTTCACCCATAAGATTACGCCCATGCTGGGCGTACAAGAAAATGTACTGAACAAATTAATATAGATTTATTCAGTACATATCACATTTCTCAATCTGGATTCTGCAGTTCCGGATAAGGTATATTATAAAAACCGGTTATCGCAGCCAATAAAAAATAGTAATTGTCTGCCAAATAATTATATCCACAAGGTTCTCCGCCTTTAGTTCTCCAGTCAATACTTTTCTGGTATCCAGGCATGAGCCCTGAATGTGTATAATCGCGTTCAAACGTAGCCATCATACTAAAAAGGATCCGGTCTGCTTCCTTTTTCATGCCAACAGTATAAAGTGCCTGAATAAAATGATAGGCAGTCTGACCGCATAAACCTCCATTCTCATATCTCCCCCAGCGGCACATTTCATCCCAATCGATACGATCTTTTTTATCAACCGGAATAATGTTACCCGGAACGCCATATACAAAATCATACTTTTCTTTTTCCATCATCAAAAGCATCTTCGAGAGAATAGACTTAGAAAGTTTTTGAGGAACAAGACCTAAATAAATAGCAGTGGAATTAACGAATGTAAAAGCATAGTCATGAATATGGCCATCCTGGCTAATCCATCCGGCATAAAAGCCAGACTTCTTATTGTAAAAGGTTTTATGAAACTCTTCTCTGAAAGAAGCAAGAAATAGATTTATCTCCTTTTCTTCAGTATACAGATGAAGCTTATGAAATATTTTCCCGGTTGAGGAAAGTGCCCTATAAGCCAATAGATTACGATAAGCATTCTTATATCCAAAAGCAAAATCATCCCACCAGCAACTGCTAGTAATATTTCCACCCAGATAATTACCATGGAAAGGATCTTCCAGTATTCCATCATGATCTACATCCGTATCAAGAACGCCATGAACCAATTGTGTTATTTGCTTCTGATATGTTTTTATAAATGCCCAATCATTTGTAGTAAGCAAATAATTATAAATGGCTATTAAGGTTGATTCAGTTCCTTCGTAAGCAAAGCCTTTCAAGCGGTTCGTCTTTTGATCTATGTTATTCAATAAAGCAAGTTCAATAGATTCCTTCATCGCATCATTCATAGAGTACGAAGTTGAAAACCGAGGAGTGAATGGTAATAAATCCGATTTAAAATAAAGCGAAATATGGCCAATTCCGTTCAGAAGTATATTATCACCCATCGACATTGTTGCAGGATCCAAAGTAAAATTGTTTTGCCAGCATCGCTTAAGTCCGTCAAATTTGGCATCACTGAAGTCACATCCTGCCATATGGGGATAATTTTCATCCATCACAGTAAACATCAACTCAACTTCCTTTAGCGGCACTAAAGTATGAAAGGACAAAACGACCGAACCAAGATGAACAGCGACTCTCCTAGTATGCCCTCCTACATTTCCCAGACCTAAGTTCAAACCGACATTCGATTTATCCGGAAGCAAGTGTTCCTGAATATATACATTTGGATCATTTGCCTCAATTCTAACATTACCATAATCAGGAAAAGAAAAAACGGAAGGCAATTCAAAACTTGCTTTTTCTACTGGCGGACTATATATACTCACAGGTTCGTCATATTCTTTTGAGGCCGGTACATTTAACTTCTTTGACCAGACAGAAACTGGAGCCACGTCAGGAGCCGTCGCAATCCTGAATATCTCTCCATTTAAAGAACCATCCATACATTTGATTAATATTTTATATTGTCTTGGACCCAAAATATGGACTGAACAATTCAAACGATGATTTCCGAGGGCAACCGATTCATAGCATAACCCATCATCTAAAACTTTAATTGCTCCTTTTTTGCCAAAGGAATTATCCGTATAAGAAACAAATGTTCCCCCAAGACCAGGACGTAACAAATTGCGTTCTGCATAATGATGACTCCGACCTCCTGATTCAACACCCCAATAAGATAACATGGGAAAATTTTTATACCAGGACATAGCAAAGAAAGGAGATTTAAAAGTAACGAATTCATCACTAACGCTAAAATTGACATCACCATTTATCGTTTTTATGTTATGCTTTTCTACGCTTTGAGATTCACTGGCTTGCATGACAGATATCATCGTAAAAACAAAAAAACAAAATAGCACAAAGGTTTGATTTAATTTTTTCTTCATTCTATGACTTACTTTTTTATTATAGAAACTGTTTTGAATAAAAAGAGGGGAATAGTAAAACTATTTCCCCCTTCAAATAATAATAAAATCACTTGTTAAAATTTATTACCATCCCGGATTTTGAGTCAACTTAGCATTGATATCAATTTCTGATCCCGGGATTGCCCACAAATTATATTTTGAATCAATATTCTTAACACCACCGACTTGTCTGCCCATGATATCGGTTTCTTTTTGTCCATTGGTTTTTTCAACGAGTTGTCCCCAACGTTTTAAGTCATTATAACGTAACCCTTCCAATGCAAACTCTACAGCACGTTCGTGTTTAATACGTTCAAATACTGCATCTTGACTTGTAGCTATTAACCAAGACGGACCACTATTCAATCCAGGCATGCCAACTCTTGCACGAACCTGATTGATGTACTTTACAGCATTCGATTGATCGCCAGTCTGATTATAACATTCCGCCAACATCAGCAAAACATCTGCATAGCGAATAACAGGCCAGTTGACAGGAGATCTGTCGCGGCCGGTAATCTGACCATTCCAATCATATTCCTGTACGAACTTTCTCCACAAGTATGTATCTTGAGCATAGGCATTACGAACATAACCATTACCCTCATAAGAATGATATGCGCCGTCACCGGACAATACCATTTCGCAATCCATCTTTGCATTATTATACCAACCGGCATATTTAGTGTACGGAAGAATAATTGTTGCATTCATTCGTGGATCCCTTTGAGCATACATTGCTTTAAGTTTGTCTACCTGAGACGGATATTTGACAACATACGCTCCGGCCTTATCAAACTCACTCAAATACAAAGCACTGTCACTGATTCCCTTAAAGAAATCATCACGATTGTAAGGTTTACCATCTTTGCATTCATACATATTAACCAGTTCTCGTGATGCGACATTTGTATTGATGCAACCACCATAAGAAGCGCGATTACCCAAAAACTGAACATGCATACCATAATTTGTACTGGTACCACCCATATGTTCTACAGCAAAAATAATTTCAGAGCAATTATCAGCTCCTTTCTCATAACCTGCCGGGCGAAATAAATCAGCGTAACTAGAATTCAATGTATATCCATAACCGCCATTTACTACTTGAAGAAAATCAGCTTTTGCAAGATCATATTGCTTATTATACAAATATACTTTTCCTCTAAGCGAATAAGCAGCACCTTGTGAAGCCAAACCTACAGAGTCACCTCTAGTCTTTGGCAAATACTGACAAGCAAAATCCAAATCTTTAATAATAAAAGCACGAACCTCTTCAGCCGTATTCCTTGGGTGCAACATTTCTGACGCATTGCCCGAGTTTGTCTCGTCGTAAATAGGAACGCCGCCAAAATCCATCAACAAATTGTCATAATACAAGGCTCTCAAGAAGCGGGCTTCAGCAATATATTGCTGTAATAAACCTGCAGGAAGAGTACTACTTGCCACATTACCAATAAATTTGTTTGCACGTGATATACCATCATATTGTGCTTGCCATACATCGGAAAAACCTCCGTAATAAGCATTGGCAGTACCCATACCAATATCATATTTATCATATGACGGCCACCATCCATTATTACTCCAGCCTAAATCAGATATAGATTCGCGAGAATAATAACCTTTATATGTTCCACCCTGATTCAGAGCCTGATATACACCTATCAAAGCTTCATATGTTTGCTTTTGATTATTGAAATCTACAACAACAGCATCTGAAGGATATTGTTCCAATTCATAGCACCCTGTTGTGAAAAATAATCCCACACAGCATACTATTGTCAAATATAATTTTATCTTTCTCATTTTGATCATTATTAAAATTCAACATTAACGCCAATAACAGCTTGTCTCATTGTAGGATAAACCAAATTATCCGTTTCAGGATCAATACCCTTCCAGCCTGTAAAAGTAAAGAAGTTTTCTAATGTCCCATACAAACGAATTCTTTCGGTATAAATCTTCCGGGTTAATGATTTAGGCAAAGTATAACCCAGTTCAATGTTGCGAATTTTTAAATAATCACGATTCTGCATCCATGTTGTGTTAGTAATCGTATTTATAGCTGATGAATAAGTAAGTTTCGGATACATCGAGCTGGTCTTTCCTTCTTTCCAAACATTATCAGTTACATATTTAGATAATTGATGACCCTTAGAAACATTCGTATTATAATAATATTCATTAATATATCCTTGGAAACCAAATGATCCATCCAATCTGACTGACAAATCAATACCTTTCCAGCCGGCAGTAAGCGTCAATCCAAGCAAATCGTTAGGATTTGCATTACCTACAACCGTACGGTCATCTGTATTAATTACGCCATCACCGTTTACATCCTTAAACAATATATCACCCATTCCCGGAACAGCACCCAGCGACTGGAATGCTTTCGGATTCTTGGCCAACATCTGATTAACGATATCTAAATCTGCACTTGTACTAATGATACGATCTTTTTTATACATGAACATATCACCGATAGATCCGCCTTCTTTAATATAATTATATCCGCTCAAGCTATAATCTTTACCCTTGAACTTGTCAATTTTATTACTAATATGAGTATAGTTCGCTGTAATTCCATATTTGAAATCGCCAACTTTATCATTCCAGCCAACTGTCAACTCAATACCTTTATTCGAAACCTTTGCTGCATTAGTTGT
>JAQWBH010000324.1 GCA_028707405.1 Parabacteroides sp.
CCCCGAATATATGGAATGATTGAACGGCTGAAGTACATGGCTTCATTATTTTTATTCAATACAACTTTAGGTGAATTCGCATTGAAAAGTGTGCTCTCAAAATCTCCGTCAGCATCGAAAGGCTTGACAAGCGTAGCAATTTGTACATCATCTTTTTTAAAACAAGTTTTGATAGTCTCTATTTGCTTCGGTTGGATAAAGGGTTCGTCTCCCTGAATATTGATTACGACGTCGAATCCTGAACCGATTTTGCAATAGGCCTCATAGCAGCGATCGGTTCCGCTACGATGATTGGAGGAAGTCATGATAGCATTGCCTCCGAATTGCTTGACTGCTTTTTCAATGCGCTCATCGTCAGTGGCTACCCATACTGCATCGAGGACATCTTTAACTTGTTCGTATACACGTTCAATCATGGGTTTGCCGAGCATATCAACTAACGGTTTACCGGGAAAGCGTGTTGAAGCATAGCGAGCAGGAATAATTCCAATGAATTTCATATTATATATAATGTATAGTTTTATTGTACGATGTTACCATCACTCAAAAGAAGCACCTTGTCATGTTCGCCAACAATCCAAACCACATCGCCTTCTTCAAAGATTGTTGAAGGCTCAGGATTTTTTATTGAGGTGTCGCCTCGTTCAATGCCAATAACAAGACAGGCTGCTTTATCACGGATTCCGGATTCGCGGATAGTGTGGCCAATAAGGTTTGAGCTTCTGACTATAAGAAATTGTTCGATATTGACTTCATTTGTTGGTTGCATTGCAGGTATTGATTTGTATTGCATATCAATATAATCACGAAAATGAAGTAAATCGTCATCGTTTCCCACGACAACAAGTTTATCAAATGGAAAGATCCGTTCTTCTCCACCGGGAATGTTGAGGCGCTTTTCTCCACGCATAACAGTAACTATATTGACATTGAATAATTGTCTGAAATTTAATTCTTTCAATGTCTTCCCCACGCATGGAGAATTTTGTTGCACTTCAAAATCGGCGAGGTGAAGATCCCTTTCTAGCAGGTGATTGGTGAATCGTTCAGTAACAGGCGCTTTTCTGTTTTTTTCTACTTCCCGGGCAGTCAGATTCGAAAAGAAGCGTCGTTCCATCAATATGGAATGTCTTTTGAGCCTTTTTGACAGCATGACAATTACAATCACGGTAGTTGCAATAGCGAGCATAAGGCCAATAGCTATGTTTAATAGTCTGGTTACTGGAATCATCACTAAGCCAATGCAAAGTAAAATACGAAGAATGATTAAAGAAACGAGTGGTCCGCGATTATATTTGCTATCCATCCAGAGTCTCTGGAATTCTTCAGAATGATTTTTTTTCATCATAATGGCACGCAACATCGGAGATATGACCAACAATATCACAATTAATGAAATAATGCTGCCTTTAAAATCGGGAAGCCATTTTATGATGATTGGTGAAACAAATTGCAACCATGTGAAAATGAGAACCAATGAAACGGCTGTATATGTACCTACAATTCGAATCAATGAATGAATAAGCTTATTCCATGTACTTTTTTGTCGAATAGTGTTTGAGCCTGATGAGTAGCGAATGAGAAACCGGTTCCACGATTGCGGCATTTTTTGATCGGCGTAACGACATACCGGATCCGCTAAACGTATCATATAGGGCGTAAAGAATGTTGTTATAACCGAGACGGCAACGACTATCGGGTATAAATAATGGCTTGTGACACCTAATGAAAGTCCAAGAGAGGCAATAATAAATGCAAACTCACCTATTTGTGCTAACGAAAAACCTGTATGAATGGCAATTTTCAGCGGCTGACCTGATAGTAATACACCAAAGCTTGCAAACAAGATTTGCCCTATTATGACAATAACCGTAATAATTAAGATAGGAATCTTATATTCCCATAGCAGTTCAGGTGCGATAAGCATTCCGACAGAGACAAAAAATATAGCGCCGAACAGATCCTTTACCGGTTTGATTAGCCGATCAATATGTTCGGCTTCAATCGTTTCAGCAAGTATGGAACCCATAATAAATGCACCCAAAGCCGATGAGAATCCGGCTTTTGTAGCAATGATTACCATTCCAAGGCAAAGGCCGATACTAACGATGAGCAATGTTTCATCATTCAAAAAGCGTTTGAAAGCTTTCAGAAACGACGGAATCAGATAAATGCCCACAACAAAGCAGAAAAGCAGAAATACACCTAATTTAACGACGCTGTATAGCAAATCCATTCCTTCTACATGCTTACTGACAGAAACAGTTGATAGCAAGACCATTAGTAATACGGCAAATAGGTCTTCGACAACCAGAATTCCGAAGACAACACCTGCAAACCGCTGATTACGCAGCCCCATATCATCAAAAGCTTTGAAAATAATTGTTGTCGACGACATGGAGAGCATTCCTCCCAGGAAAAGGCTGTTCATGTGTCCCCAGCCAAGAGCAAGGCCTGTTATATAACCCAGTGTCATCATTCCAATAACAATTGTAATTGCTCCAATTGTAGCAGTACCGCCTACTTTAACTAGCTTTTTGAAACTGAACTCCAGCCCTAAAGCAAATAGCAGGAATATGACACCTATATCAGCCCAAATATGTATACTTTCAACATTTGATACTGTTGGAATTAACTTGACTGACGGTCCGGCTAAAATACCCGCAACGATATATCCCAGGACAACCGGCTGTTTCAACTTTTTGAATAACAAGGTAATTAATCCTGCCGAGATTAATATGACAGCTAAATCCGATATGAGTGATGGTATTTGTGACATGTTTCTCTTGTTTTTCAGTTGACAAAGTTAGCTATTTATTTTAATTTTGTTGTCGAAATAGATGTTTGAAATGAAGAAGCATCCCATAGAAGAATTAATCGAACAGGGTGAACACCAGCAGTTGGATTTCAAGTATGAGGTGAGCGACAGTAAGAAGATTGCGCGCACATTGAGTGCCTTTGCCAATACTGACGGTGGTCGTTTATTGATTGGCGTTAAGGATAATGGTAACATTTCCGGCATTCGAAGTGAAGAAGAATACTATATGATTGAGGCGGCCTCAAAGATGTACACACGCCCGGAAGTGCCATTCCGAGCCACACGATGGGAAATAAATGGAAAAACAGTGCTCGAAGTTTACATTGCGCCTAGTATTGATAAGCCGCATACAGCCCCCGATAAAGATGATTGCTATAAAGCTTATATTCGCGTTGCCGATGAAAATATTCTTGCCAATGATATCCTTATGCGCGCTTGGCAAAAAGCGCATAAGAGCGAAGGAATTCTTTTGAAAATTGGTAAACCTGTTGAACATCTTTTTGTCTATTTGGAAGAGCATACCTATATAACAGTGGGTCAGTTTTGCCGCATAGGTCATATCAATTACTTTACGGCAAAAAATATTTTGAGCGATCTGTTAGCGCTACGTATTCTTCAATATACATTCATAGACAAGCAGATTGTTTATCAGAAGACACCATCGGCTACAACATAAAGCTGGGCATTTTCGAAACGGATGACTTTTATTTTGTCGCCTTTTTCAATAAACCCCGATTCCGATACGGCATCGTAAAATTCACCATCTATCCAAACTTTTCCCGACGGGCGGAGTACGGTGGCAGCCATCCCTTTTTTCCCGACTAAAGAAATTAAGCTGGGAGACGACACGGCTCCTTCCAAATCCGCATTTAAGGCTATTTTTTTAAATATACCTTTCTTGCCTATCTTATCTGATAACCAAAGTGTGAGGGTAAAGCCGAAGATCAGTCCGGCCAGAACCGTAAATACCGCGTCTCTTACATCTACACTTCCAACCGTATGAAAATCAAAATAGCGGTTTCCAAGCAGAGCCATTGTAAGCCCAGCTATCACACAGATGATGCCGCTTATGCCTGCAACGCCAAAGCCGGGAATAATAAAGATCTCTGCCATAACGAGCAATATGCCGATAATAAAAATAATGATTTCCCAATAAGCGGCTAGTCCGTCCATATAGAGAGGAGCAAAATAAAGGATAGCTGCAATAACGGCAGCAATAGAAGGAAAACCGATTCCCGGGGTTTGCATTTCAAAATAGATTCCACCAATAATAATGACAATCAGGATAGATTGCAATATGGGATTCATCAGAAAACCTTTAAGGTTATCAAACCAACCGGGCTTATAGGTTTCAAGTTTGTAATCCTGGTAACCTATATATTTAGTGATCACTTCATCGGTAGTTTGCGCAATACCATCGCAATAACCCCACTTCAGAGCTTCTTTGGCAGTAAAAGTCAATACCTTGCCGGAGTCGATTAAATTTGGTATAGCAATACGTTCATCTACCATGGCTTCGGCAATTTTCGGGTCGCGTTTCCATTGGTAGGTTGTATCTTGTCCGTGGATAATGGTATCTTGTCCGTGTGCTTCAGCAGTCGACCTCATTAAAGAACGCATATATGACTGGTATTTGTCAGGCAGGGCTGCGCCTGTTTCATTGACAACAGTAGCTGCACCGATATTTGCTCCTTCACGCATATATATGCCTTTGCATGCGATGGAAATCAGAGCTCCGGCCGATGCGGCATTATTATCAATGAATACATATACGGGGATGCGGCTATATAAAATTGAAGTACGCATTGAATCTGCTGCATCTAAAACCCCACCATAGGTATTCATATGTATTAAAATGGCTTTAGCCTGAAGCTTATTTGCTTCATTTAGTCCATTATTAAGGTAAAGCCGAGTTGTTTGATTTATCTCTTTTTTTATATCAATCTGATAGATAATGGGCTTTTTTTGTTGTATCTGTGCTGTCGATGCCCCTGCTATAAGAAACATGAAGCATATTGTTTGCAAAGTGTATAAGTATTTCTTCATTTTATATATTCTCTCTTTATTTTACAAAATGTTCCAAATGGTAACAATTGTGCTCTATATTTTATATTTTATGACGATTGTATTCTCTCTACGGTTTAAAAATCAATTGATATACTAAGTTACCACTCATAATATTAATAATTCAAAAAGATGTTCCACTTTCAATTTTTTTTATTATATTTGTAGAGTCCTTTAAAGGGAGGGAAGATCTAAACAATATCAACTCTATAAAAACAAATATTATGAACGCGTTGCAATTTCAGAAAAAATTATTGAGTATGCAAGAAAACATGATGAATTTTGCACTAATGCTCACAGCGAATCGGGATGATGCCCAAGATTTGATGCAAGACACAACGCTCAAGGTTTTGGACAATCAGGAAAAGTTTGTTGACAATATCAATTTTAAGGGATGGGTTTTAACGGTGATGCGTAATATTTTTATAAACAATTACCATCGTGTAGTTCGTACGCAGACTGTTGTTGACCAGAGCATCGATTTATATAATTTGGATGTTGCCAGTGATTCAGGATTTGATTCTCCTGATGGATCGTGTCAGATCAAGGAGATTACAAAAGCTATAAACGGTCTTAATAATGATCTCAAAGTTCCCTTTTCTATGTTTCTCAGCGGCTATAAATACAATGAGATCGCCGAGAAACTGGATATTCCATTGGGAACAGT
>JAQWBH010000325.1 GCA_028707405.1 Parabacteroides sp.
ACGCATCATTGGCATTTGCAGTTTTCGGGATATGTTATATACTTGTACGCATATTTTTCGATTCACTTCCCGATAAATATGGAGGGTACATAATAGTGTTAATCTCATTGATAATTGAAATGATCGGTCAGGCTATAATAGGATTCTCTCCAACGAGAACATTTGCGATAATAGGTTGTGGTATAACCGGAATAGGCTTTTCACTTATTTACCCAGGACTAGGAGTATTGGTAGTTAATAGGACAGAACCTCAAATAAGAGGAACTGCCTTAGGCCTTTATGCTGCATTTTTAGATCTTGCTTTAGGGATAACCGGCCCTTTGGGTGGATTAATAGCTGGATGGTTGAGTTATCAAGTAAATTACTTATTATTAGGGAGTATAAGTTGTCTATTAGCAATGATAATCATTTCATACAAAAGAAATAGTTAGCAATCATTTCACCCGACTCTTTATTCATTTCCCCGAAAATAATATATCTTTGCAGCCAAGCCAATAAAACATGTGAAGATGGACGAAAGTAATTCAGAATAGGAGGTAAGGCGGCTGTTGCAAATACTTCATCTAAAGGAAAAAAAGTTGTAGTTCGAAAAAGACTAGAATATGACATTAAACAAACTGATAGACCTGGCCGATGAAGAGTTAAAAAAGCCGACTTTAGGAACAAAAGTCAACTTCTTTTAGTTTTAAGTTAAACTCGAGTCAACCTGTTAAAGGTTTAAAGCTAAAATAGTCAACCTCTTCTGGAAAAAGACAATGTCAAAATAATAGTCCATGAATATTTGAAGCCGGATTCTAAAAAGTAAGTTCATTGGAATTTTGATGTATAAATTCCAATTTGAGGTTGAGAAATGTAAACTAGTAATTTGTAGAGGTGATTTATGGTGTATAGAAAAAGTACTTTAGAGGATTGCAGAGCCGTCTATGCTCTAATATGTGACATGGAAAATAAGGAACTTCCATATGACAAGTTTGAAAAAATCTATTATAGCCAAATTAATGACAGCCATTATTATTGTCTTGTTTGTAAACAGGACGGTATGGTAATTGGTACCTTGAACATGCGATTTGAAGAGCAACTGCATCATGCAGAGAGGATAGCTGAAATTCTTGAATTTGCAGTTGATACTACATGTCGAAACCTGGGCATCGGAAAAGAAATGATTTCCCAAAGTTGCCAGATTGCAAAAGATAACAGCTGTTCACAAATCGAAGTGGCCTGCAATAAACTGCGAAAAGATACACATCGTTTTTATATTAGAGAAGGTATGCATAACTTTCATTTCAAATTTTCAAAGCAGTTAATTGGTGATAATGTACAGGAGAATGTTTTAGGCAGATAAATTTACAATTTAAGTTCGAGTATTATAAATAGTAATTTGTAGAAGTAAAAAACGATGATTAGGATTGCTTGAGTAGAAGATATTGGAGAAATAGAATATATATAATGAGATTTTGAATTATGAAGAACAAACCGTGTCTTATACAAATTGGCAAAAAGGGTTTTATCCAACAGTTGATTCAGCTGAAAGTGCTATTGATAATAATACAATGTTTGTTGGAAAAATGAAATATATGATTGTGTAGTGCTTAATAGTATTCAATCCAAGTAATATAGCAACATTGCGTGGATTATAAAGGTAAACCAAGCGAAATGAATATACTATATTGACGGCGAACGATTCAAAACAGGAACAAAGTTCTTCACCCCTATCTTGAATCCCCCAATGGAAGTACTGAAGAAATACGATTACAACTTACCCATAATTACAAACCAAAAGGATAATGAGTACTCACATCTCATTAAACATGCCATGGGTCTTCACAAGAGCCTGACTTTTCACGTTGCCAGGCATTCCTTCGCAACATTGGCTATTTCACATAGCGTACCTATTGAAGATGTAGCCAGAATGTTAGGTCATGAAGATATTCGTACTACCCAGATTTATGCCAAGATTCTAAAGACTATTATCAATCAGTACTCCACAAAATTGCAGAATTCGATAAAATAAAGATGTTAAGCTACGTAATCCGCAGCAATCACTTCAACTTGATTGTTGCGGATTTATGTATCAGCCCCAAAATGTTATAAAATCCATACTTAAAAATGAGGGATTTAGATATTGAACCTTAAATCCGTAACATAATAACCTATTCGAATTATACTTGTTGCATGTAGACGAATGAGGGTTTTAATAGCGAAAAGTGTATCAATGTTACAATAAAAGCAGATAATGAGTACATGCTTCAATTATTTTATGTATATTTGCATGCGAAAAACGTATTAACATCACAAAAAAAGCAGATAAATATGAATATTCAGAGAGACAGGTACCTCAGCCAGATTATTGCAAAGAAGAATGATGGTATGATTAAAATCATCACAGGCATACGTCGATGTGGTAAATCATATCTGCTGAATGTGTTATTTCGCCAGCATCTTATGGATATAGGTGTGGCCGAACAGAATATAATCATGCTTGCCCTTGACGAGGATATCAATGCAAAATATCGCAATCCTCTTGAGCTAGGAAAGTATATCAGAGAGATTTGCGCAAACAAGGAGCGTTCTTTCTATGTGTTACTGGATGAAATTCAAAAGGTGGATAGCATTCAGAATACCTATCTGCCTGACAATCCTAATGAAAAAATAGGTTTCGTGGATGTCTTACTTGGATTAAAGAAACTGGACAATGTGGATTTATATGTTACCGGTAGTAACTCAAAGATGCTCTCTGTTGACATACTGACGGAATTCAAAGACAGAGGCGAAGAAATCAGAGTAAATCCACTGACCTTTGATGAGTTCTGTTCCGCTTATGAGGGTGAAAGTCGAATGGCATGGATTGAATATATGATGTACGGAGGCATGCCATTTGTGATGAGCAAGAAAGGGCATGCTGAAAAGGCGGCATATTTGAAGGGGCTTTTTGAACGCACGTATATCACCGATGTGATAGAACGCAACAAGTTACGAGCATCCAAAGACGTGCTTGAGGATATGCTGAACTATCTGGCATCATCGGTGGGTAGTTTGACTAATGCAACTAAGCTGGAGAACACTTTTAAGTCGACTAAAAATTTGATTGTATCCCACAGTACCATTTCAACATATATAGACTACTTTATTGATGCTTTTATCCTGAAGAAAGCGGAACGATATGATATTAAGGGACGTAAATATATCGGAGCCCAACAGAAGTATTTCTTCTCAGATGTGGGCTTAAGAAATGCACGTTTGAATTTCCGCCAGCAAGAAGAAAATCACATTATGGAGAATATCATCTATAATGAACTTACAGCCCGCGGATTCAGTGTTGATGTGGGTGTAGTCGATACGACGGTGACAAATGCTGAGGGCAAGCGCCAGCGTTCGCAATTGGAGGTGGATTTTGTTTGCCAGCGCGGACAAGTGCGTTATTACATCCAGTCTGCATTAACCGTAGCTGATGAAACCAAACGATTACAGGAGATTAATTCCCTCACAAAGATAAAAGACTCTTTCATAAAAATTGTTGTGGTGAAGGATTATATCATCCAATGGAGAGATGATTCAGGCATATTATACATTGGCATAGAGGAATTCTTGCTTAATTATATAAATACAATGCAATAACAGAAGGCATTTTTATTTGAAAAGGGACTTTTACTAACTGATAAAACTGTGCTTTCCATGTTTTTAAAATAACTTTTTTGCACTTCGTTCTTGAATCTAGGTATTGAGCTTTAATAATCAACCTTTGGTAGCTTTTATTGAGCTTCTTAGACGTGTTTTTTGTTGTGATAGAAACGTTATTAAACACAATACATGACACGAACTTGTTTTTGTAATTTCATGACGATAATAAAGAATATATTAGCCGTATTAACAAAAATATCGCATTAAAACGTAGATTTATTACAGGTTATTGGAATGTTTTATTGCATGTTAAAAGTTTTATGTATCTTTGCAGAAGATAAACGTAACATATTAAATATGATATCAATATGATCAGAGACTTTTGGGTTAAGAACTATCTGTCCATTTGTGACAAACAAGAACTGAATTTTGTTGCTAAAGGTTCTGCTTCGGAGCTAGTATCTGAGATTACAGAAGACGTATTCCTCTATAAATTAGGCATTCTGTATGGTTCTAATGCTTCTGGTAAATCAAACATGCTAATAGCTATGAACGAAGTGTTTCGGTTGATGGTTATGCCAAAATCAAATGCGGGCAAGAAAATTCTTGGATATATACCCTTTGTGTTGACGGCTGACTTACCGACTGAGATGCATGTGTCTTTTTATGCCGATGGCATCAGATATGACTATGAAGTAACTTTTAACGGAGATTATATACTTAAAGAAATTTTGAACTATTATCCCAAAAAAGCGAAGTCGTTGTTCTATGAACGTACTTTTGTTGAGGACAAGGTACAATCTGAGATCAAGTTTGGTACAAGTCTAAAGTTGCAAGCCAAAACGCAGGATAGTATCCGAGAGAATACACTCAACAATCACAGTGTGCTTTCCGTTTGTAATAAAACGGCTTTCAAAGAGGACATAGAGCCTTTTAACATATTGAGTAATTGGATAATGGCCAATTGCCATGATGTGGATGGAGATAGTGAAAAAGAAAAGGGTATCGTGGAGATTCTAAGCGAAGCATATACAGATAATAAGAAGCGTAAATTTTTCAATCAAATGCTTTGTAAAGCAGACTTAAATATACTTAGATACAAACCTACTATTGAAGATCGAATAATTTCCCAAGAATTCCGCGAACGAATCAAACAAGAAAATATACCTGATAGTATGAAGGAGGCTCTGCTGAAATCAACTGTTGAATCAGTTACTTTTTTGAACCATTCAAAAAAAGGTGATTTCGGAATTCCCCTAAGATTGCAGTCAAAAGGAACAATGAAGTATGTACGTATTCTCAATGTTCTGTATGATATGATTACTGGCTCTCATGTCTACTATTTGGATGAGCTTGGTGAAGATCTTCACTATGATCTGTTATTCTATTATCTAAATGTATTCCTTTTCAATTCAGATAAGTCTCAGCTTATTATAACCAGCCAGGAGACAGCTTTGCTTTCTCAAGATCTTATTAATGAAAATCGAGGTGTAGTCTGGTTTGTTGAGAAGAACAAAGAAACAGCCTCTTCTGAATATGCCCGTGGTGATTCTTTCGGACTTCATAAGAATCTTTCATTTTATAATTCTTATCGTATAGGTCGACTTGGAGCTAAACCTGAACTTGGCAGCATTTTCATTGATATGGAGGATTGATATGGGAAAGCAGCATAAGACAACATTGATTTTGGGCGAAGGCCCAACTGAATTCTTCTACTTCAAGTCCTTGAACGATGTGTTTAAGGGCTTGACTATAAAACCAGATTATCCTAAACATACAAGTATAAAAGAACTTGAGTTGAAAATAACAGATGCAATCTCTATGGGATATGACTATATATACTGTGTGATTGACATGGACACAAAAGATGAAGGGCCTGAACATTCACAATATGCGAGATTGAAGAAGAAATATGAGAATACAATTG
>JAQWBH010000038.1 GCA_028707405.1 Parabacteroides sp.
CCGGCTATGCAGGTGATTATTGGGAACAGTTCTGCCGGGAAACAGTTTCCGGAAATGAAATAGATGGCATAACATATGGAATGGCACGTCGTTGGTGGGGAAATATTTCTAAAGATGAACGCATTGAATTGGATGTCGTGGCTGAATCTTTGGATAAAAAATATTTGTTAGTGGCCGAATGTAAATGGACAACAAAAGAACGCAGTGATCGTTTGCTGCTGGAATTAAGAGATAAGGCAGAGAAACTTCCGTTTGCCAAGAAGCATATAATCATTACAAAGTTATTTCTTAAGAATCCTCCTATCGGGACACAAGAAAATGTATTTCTTCCGGATGATATGATCAAATATCAGTAGGGGATGTAACATATATTATGTTTGCGAAGATACCAAAGAGGAATTCACCGACACGCAAATATACGAGTTCAACTTAATTCGGGTATTTTTGTATTTTTCTTATTATCAGTTTATTGTATTTTCCTGGGACACCTTTTTGGGTGTCCCAGCCCCAAAATATGTTTCTTGGGGTAAGCCCAAATCAAAGTAATCAACAATCCTGATTATCGTTTCAAAACTACAGGATTAGAAACCATTTCCAAAATTGAATTACATGATACGATTACGAAAACCACTCAATCATGCATATTATTGAAAAAAATGCGTAAATACGCAAAAATCTTCAATGGATATGGAAATAAAGCGAGATATTTATCTACAGAAACTTATCGACAGCAAACATAATGATATGATTAAGATCATAACAGGTATGCGCCGTTGTGGTAAATCATACTTACTGCTTACCCTTTTTTATAATCATCTTAAAGAGGCAGGTGTCGATGACAATCATATTATACAGGTCGATCTTGAAGATAGGCGTAATAAAGCTTTACGTGATCCGGATACTTTATTGGAATATATTGATGGGAAAATGACGGATAGCAAGATGTATTCATTCTGGAAAAATCTGTTCGTTATGATATCAAGGGACGTAGATATATTGACACACCGGCTAAATATTACTTCTCTGATATTGGTTTGCGAAATGCCCGCATCAATTTCCGTCAGCATGAGGTAACGCACTTGATGGAGAATATGATTTATAATGAACTTCGCGTTCGTGGATTGGCAGTAGATGTGGGAGTTGTGGTAGTCAATACGAAAGACGGGGATGGAGTTAGTCAACGTAAGCAATTTGAGGTAGATTTCGTATGCAATCAAGGGAGCAAGCGTTGCTATATACAGTCGGCTCTACGATTGCCGACAGAGGAAAAACGCGATCAAGAACTCCGTCCTTTTCAGCATATTGATGACAGCTTCCCGAAGTTTGTCATCACGGAAGATCCGATAAAAAAATATCATGATGCCAATGGTGTTATCTTTATGAATATCTATGAGTTTTTGATGGATGGAGATAGTTCGAAGGTGTAAAGGCCCTATGCATAAATTTTTGGACAGATCTCTTGGTGTCCCAGTATCGAAGTCGCTTCCTGCATGGTCGAAAGGGCGTTCCCTTCCGACTGTTTCACCTCGGCATTCCGGTGGCGTTTATCGATTTTGAAGTAAACGATGAAGACCAGGATGGCCGAGAGTAATTCCCAGTTATCGAATACCCAGTTAAGAAGAGTGTTATCCATTGCGGTTGATTGTTTGTTTTAGGTTGGAAGACATGGGGATAAGAAGACAGGCGGGTAAACCAGCCGGAAGGGGATCATCTTGTTCCGGCTGGTTGAGAATGAAAAATGACTTTGAATATGCTTATAAGATCTCTATCTAATATGAGATGATTTTCTAGCCTCGTATGAGACGGCATCACAGCCTGATATGATACAATCTCATAGCCTAATGAGAGATGATGTCACAGCTTAATATGAAGCCACATCATACCGGAAAATATATTTCATCTTTCAGCAATTCCGCAATTTCAATCCCATTTCCGGGGCAATGCTGTCAATCCGTATACGGGGACCGATAAGGTTGACCCCGCCACCGGGCGTGAGTTTCCCGTTCTCTTCACCCGAAGTGACATCCGTCACCGAATTGATGACCGTGCCCGACGAAGACAGTCCGCGGACATTCACGTCCGTGGTCTCCACGGCTTTGCGCAGTTCTGCGTTCGGTGCCACGCGTACCGAAAGGTTGTGCTTTGTGCTATCCCATTGGGCATTGTCACCCATGAACACGCCATTGACTTTCAATCCGAAATAGCCCAACCCGAATGCAACCGATACACCGTTACACACTTCTTCCATCGCTATCTATTTGAGGATGTGTCGATAGATGCTTTCAGGGTCGCGGCATTCAGGTCGGTACGCCGTTCCACCGCCGTTTTGATCAGATCGCCTTCGTTGAACGATTTACTTGTTATCACACGGCCGAAGCGGTCGTCTTTGCGTTCCGTGATGGACAGGTTGCACAACTCCACCATTACCTTGTTTTTTCTGTTGTTACCATAGTTGTCTGATTTTAATATTTGTAAATAAGATAATTGATGAAATGGATAAATAATTACTTTGACTCCATATTCTTTTTAAACCAGATTATTTCATCGATTTCTGCTGTATATTCATACTTGCGTCCTCCTTTTCGTTTTTTACCTTTATAATCGACCCATTTCCCTTTGGGTAAATAAACAGTCCTCGTATTACTTCCTGTAATAATCGGAGCAACCAAGGTATTTTCACCCAACATAAATTGATCTTTACAGTGGGAGAACCCCTGATTCGGGAACCTAAATTCCATATTTGTAACAATGGGTTCACCTGTTTTGGCACTGTTCCGGACCAACCGCAATATCTCAGGAACAAATGCTTCTCTGATTTTCACGGCCTTTTTTACCGCTTCCAGATGTTTGTCATCCAACACTCTCCATGGGGCCACAGAAAACTGCATCATTGGCATAAGTGCATGGCATTGGGCTGACCGGACAATGAGATCCTGACTTAGTTTATTAGAATTCGTGTCAATAAAAGATTCGAAAGACCCTCCGCCAATCATATCCGGACAAGTAAACGGATATCCTAATAATCCGGCAGTAGTTATATGGGGGATCAATTTTCCGAGGTCATCCCAGGTATGCAACTTATCCCTGAGTCTCTCAACAAGGGGAGCGCCTCCCATTTTCCACATGGCCCGATATTCATTCAAGGGATATTTTAATCCAAACTCACCCCAGAGCCGGGTATGCTCATTCGGATTTACTTTCTTATATGTCACTGCATTTCCTGCATAATATTGGGAGTCTCCGGCATCGAATTTGAACCCATCTATTCCATATTCCTTTACCATTGCCTCCAATTGTTGATGAAACCAATCCGAGGCATCCGGATTGGTAAAATCCATAACCATGCTAAATCCGTTCCACCACTCTACAATTGCCGGTTTGACCGAATTTCCCCATTTCAAATCCTTATTTCCTCCGTTATCCATTACCACCCATTTATTCTTCATCAGGAACCGTCCTTCCTCCGAATCCGGGCGTATAAACGGACTGATCCAGAGCATCACTTTAAATCCCAATTCATGCAACTCTTCGACCATTGCTTTTGCATTTGGAAAACGATCTTTCCGGAACTCGAACCGGCCATAATAAGGAGCCCAGTTATCATCGATCATCAGTACTCCGGGAGGAAAGCCATTTTTTATGATATCATGGGCATACTGCAAAATATCTTCCTGATTCTGGTCATAAATTAGTTCAATCCACGTATTGTATTGGGGACTGGTGAATAAGGAGATATCCGGATTTTTCCCTTCTGTGGGGAAGAAGTGTCCAGATACAAAAGTATAAGCTTCTCTCAAAGATGCACCGCTTTTCCCCGTCTTTATTGCTGACAAATTATTGGATAGGATAATCTGCCCGTTTTCTATTTTGAACGCAAACGGGTCCTCAGACCATATATATCTACCCTTTGAAGATAGTAACAAAGGCGAAGCCTGATTACCGTAAATATTTCCATTCAGATCGGCATTATAACCTTCAGGAAAAGGCATTTTTTCCCCTTCATTGACGGCAAAACCATACCAGAACTCATCATCTTCGATTCTGACCATATTGGTAGAATCCTGCGCTCTGACACAAGTAAGGCCCAGAATGGCAAATAGGCCTATAGTACAAATTATCTTCATAGGATCATTAATTATCAAATACATAAATGCTTTTATTAAAAAAATCATCATAACGGTTATCATCATTCGATGAAATTATGTGTTGGTCATATTAAGAGAATTCGTAGATTAACAATTAGGATTTACCTTGTTGGTTGGGGCGGAATGCAGTCGCCGGGATGAGGTATAAACGTATGAACATGCAATGTTTTTCCGGACATATCTTTTTGTCGAATTACAATATCAGCATCCACAGTGATGTCGAGCCAGGTCTCATCGTCATTGATAAGAATAGGAAAATCGATATTCTTTTCTTCACCCTTCGAGATAAACTGGTAGTCATGTGTATGTCCACAAAGCATAACATCAATTCGGGCATTGTTCAGAGTGGAGACAAACTTATCGGCTACTTCCTTTGTCCCATGCCACGTTGACCCTGCAGGAGGAATATGCACGATTACAATACGGAACGGGGCATCCTTAAATTCGGCCGAGCTCGTAACCGACTCCAACCAGGTCTTTTGCCTTGACCGGTATTCATCGAAGCAAGCCAACCCCGAATATTCTATATCAGAGTCGGGTTTATCCTCTCCGCTGTCGAGCACAACGAAAAACACCGGCCCCGCCTGAAAGGTGTAATAGTATTCACCGGTATTTGTCGGGAAATAGTTAAAAAAAGCCGGGCTGGCTTTTCCCCTTGTTTCATGATTACCACGGGCGTAAAAGATAGGAACTTCTTTCGCAAAAAGATCTACGGAGGTATCCATAAACGCGGAAAAAATCTCTTCCTCATGGTTAACCGTTGAGATCATGTCTCCATTGAAGATTACCAGGTCTGTGTTTGATTTATTTATACTGCCAAGCATCGACTTTAAGTTACTGTTCTGTGCATGAATGTCATTTACCACTTTAAAAGCGAGCCGCTCTTTTTTTCGATTCAGGGTCTTAAACGTATATGGTTTCTGGGAAAAAACGTTGGATGCAACAACTTTACCGTATGTCACACTGTACCCTTCGTAACCAATCATCTCTTTCGAGAAAATCCGGTAACGGTATTCAGTTCCGGGAGACAGCCCCGAAAGCGTTACCCGATGCAGTTTACCTATATTCTTATTCCCGTGTTCGTAATCATAAAACCGGGGTCGTTCAGCTGCATAAAAACTATCGTCACCAGCCGGCGCCAGTTCGACCCACGATAGGGCATCGTTATTGGTAGTCCACACAACGGTTACCCCGTTCTCTCCCATCCCCTGCAAATAGGGTCCATGAGTTATCTTCATTCCCTGAGAAAAGATCAACAGAGGAAAACTGATATAAAAAATAATAAATTTCAATCGCATACAATCTTAATATGAATCATTAGGGCTTGATCAATAATCTACTAATTAATCGGGCTCATTATTTATCATCATAACTTTGAGAAACTCTTGAAAGAGCAGTCAGCAAACGGTCACGCCATTGTTGGACTTTCAAAGGGTCATTCTGCAACATAAGCAGATTAAGGTTCTCATGGGAAATCAGTCTTACCAACTCAGGATCATTGTATCTTTTTGCTTCGTTGATCATGAACAGATCTTCAGCAGCTTCTCTGAACGCTTCAGCCCTTAAGGTAGGAACAGGTCCCCTGTCTGCGTGATGGAATAAAAAGGCACTATAATTATCCACATTCTCAGCACTATTCCAGTCATTTCCTCTCCAGCTGTTATATGCCCACAAGGCAAAACCGTCTGCCCCCATGAGGGAACTTCTTATTCCCCTGAATCTGAAATATTGGAGGTATGAAGCCGAATTTCCGGAAGTACTGCATAAATAAGGCAGAAAATTTTTTCCTGTCGAGCGGTAGAAATTTAATTCTTTTTCAGCTCCTTCGCGAGTAGTAACCCTCGGTTCCCAAGGCATCCAAACGTCAATACCATGGTTCAATTTTTCAATGCTCGGGAGTGTGCTCCAAGTAGCTATGGTGACACAGGTTCGGACTTCAGGTTTGATATCGTGCATGATATTTGCGGCAATGACAACATTCTTGATATCGGTTTCATACGGTTCATCCTTTATAGGAAACATTGTTTTAGAGAAATCGACACCTTCCTGCTCCAAATATTTAATCCAGTTTCTGATCCATTCACGAAATATTTTTTGAATTTTTTCATTGTCGATATCCTCGGCTATATCGTATTTTTTCAGTTCATTCATGAAAAGGGAATAAACGCCATAACCATAAACCCAGCCGTATCCCAATTCCTTCAACAAAGATTCTTCCGCAATATAATCCGACCTATTATCGGATACCACTATCTCTCCCTGTTCATTTTTTGAGATAGCTTTGCCCGGGCCGTTGGACGTTTGTATGTAATTAATATGATAATCTTTACAGATATCGATGTATTCTTTCCGCAGATCATTGGTGAATGCTCCTCCATAAGGGCCGAATGTATAGATGTCTATTGGCAATTTTTCCGGGAATGTGAAAGGAAGCACGTTGATTTTAAGGCTGACTTTCTTGGTCTTCACATCCATATTGGTAGGTACAAAAGTAATTCCCCATTGATATTCACCTGCTGGAAGCATCGTTTTTATGTCAATACAAATCTGTCGGGTTTCGTATGAAGGGACAGAGATTATATTTCCCTCGTTCACTCGCGTCAATGCTTCGGAGAAGACTATTCCTGTCGGATCCCGCCATGGAATCGTCTCTTTGATTGTGAGTACATCTGAAAAGAGAATAGAGTCGTTGATATGATATTGCGGCTCCATACGGAAGTAAAGATTGTCTTCTGTAGTATTGGAAATCAATATCGATGCCGATTCTTTTTCATTGCGGGCCACAACAATGGAAATGGTATCAATTTCTTCCTCATCAGCCGGAAACACATCATTGTATATTTTTGTGAAGACCGGTAAATGCCAGAAAGTTATTTTATTCAGGAGTTCTTTGCTCTCCTCCAGAAGTTGTAGTGAGAAATCCGCATATGACAATTGAGTCGCCCATCCCAATGAGTTCATATCGGTAAACTCATGAAGAGCCTTATTCCATGAAGTCTGCTCTCCGATTTCTTTCTCTTCTCTACATAGATTGATCTTAAAATAATGGAGGGAACCTATATCAGCGCTTAGTTGGTCAAAAGGAATCTCCATGGAAACGAGCCAGGCATCGGAACGTTTATCGGTTTTTACACTGATATCGGCATTCCATGCGGCGTTGTTGTTCTTTGCATCATAAATTGTACCGATAGAATTTACGATAAAATGGAACAGGTTTGAACTGTTCTTATTTCCATCTGCTATGATGACTTCCACACAATCATCGTTCCACACATCGGCATCATTTTTTCCGATGTCCGCTTTAATATTCTGAATTTCCGGATCAAAACACACAAAATCGATTAGGAGGTTATTTTTTTCAATTGAAACCGAAACAGAGGTGCTCTTTAGCGGTTCTTTGTTCTCCTTCCAATTAAACAAGCTCACTGTCCGAGGTTCGTGTAATGTTATAACTTCGTTTTCCGGAGGGATAGAACCAGTAATCAAATTTTTCTTAATAACAGCTTTATCCGATACTTTTATCACCGGCCCGTAAGCTTTCCATATAAGGTTCACGACAAAGTTGTCGTCCGTTGCCCGAAGAATGTTATGTACGTTACTGAAGACAATCGAGCCTTTTCCCAGAATATTTTCCTGAATAATCATCAGTGGATCGCCTTCGGGTGACAGAAATATCGGCTGAAAAACGTTTTTAGGGATCTTTCCGAAATGGCGTACACCAATAATGTCAAAACTACTGTTGGGCGTTGTTAGAAGTTCGCCTTTGTAGCCATCATAAGGGATCCCTTTTTTATTGGATTCTAATCCCAATTCATTTTTACACATATTGTAATTGGAGTGGTCTATTATGCCGGCTCCGATTGACGAGAAAAAAGTTTTCATCGAATTGGGAAAACTGGTAATTACCGGACCCTCCAAAGGACCAAAATAGATCAATCCTCCTCTTTGAAGTAAACTTTTTATCGAAGTCCGTATTGGTTGCTGATCAAAAATGTGATTAAAAGTTCCGATCGAACATTTGTATCCGAACACGATCATCTTGGAATTGTCAATGCTTTCACATATCCGTAAAACAATTGCCGGATCAGTATTGGCTATCTCCCCTTCCTTAAAGTTGTTCACTTTGAAAGCGTACTTTTCCCAACGGAAATTTTCCCTATTTCCAAAAATTGTAATTTGGCTATAATCTTGAGCATTAATTAATCGAACAGAAAAGAAAAGCAAAAGAAGTATGATATAACTATTTCTCATTTTATAATAATGCTTTATGCAATTGAGATATCGCAGATTTATGTTTATCTATGCATTGAGGTAAAGTGGGCCTCCATGGCGCAATCAGAAACCCATATAACCGTGAGGGATGAATAATTTCAGAGCAGTGCTCTACAGTTTGCCGCATATTGGTATCCGTTGAGTAATTACTCCCTGTAGGGATCTGATCAAATCCATTTTCCTCCAAATCCATATATAAGTTAACAGGTCTTTCATCTACTACTTTATTATTTTCGTAAATATTACCGTAATGCCAATTGCTCTGTAGAACCGATTTAGGCATTTTTTCAAAAAAAAGTTCAGGATTGCTCCACGCATAATCAGACCACATCCATGGACGGACACCCCTGCTTTCAACTTCCTTGATATAAAAGAGTAAATCTTTCCACCATAGATCATTTTGTCTTACAACCACATACTCATATTTCCGTTGGTGCTGGTAAGTTTCTTCATCCATGCCTATATGAAAGAATCTGGGCGTATCAAAAATATCAATAACCTCATTGATGAGATCTTTACATACACCATAGTAAATATCGGTTGATACCATCTTTGAATAATCTTTCATCCAAATATCGTGAGTGGTGGCAAAATTCAATTTAGGAATAGGTTCAATCCCAACGCTTCTTATCTTTTTTAATTTCTCTCTCAGCCGAGCCGGACTCCATGCACCTTCTACCGCAATTTCGGGATGGGTATGATATTTCACGGCGTCCCCTAAATCCAAAACAAGCATATTAATTCCAACTGCAGACATTTCTTCAATCAGGATATCAAAAGTTCTTTCATCAAATGTCAGTTTTCTTCTCAGTACATGAGCCCATTTCCTGATCTCCTGACACGAGTCACAGTCGTAATTATCGTTAATGTATTCCAAAGGTGTAAAATCCTCCCACATATTATAGCTTAAATGGAGCAAATATGCGCTTATTAATCTCCGATTAGCGACTGATTTTGGAAAAACATTTCTCGAAAGACTATATCCTATAGTTAGGGATAATAGTTGCTTTATAAAATTTCTTCTGTCGGTCATAATTTTATTGCTATCAAAATTCTCTCAGACTACCTTATCTATTATTTTATTAATTTGTTACGGTTAAAACATCCCCAAAAGCTAATATCTTTTCCATTAGCTTAATGATAATAGCCTTTGAGGATGAGAAATTACATTAAGATTAGTACCAACCCGGATTTTGTTTTATATTCGGATTGGCATCCAATTCTTGGCTCGGTATTGGCCAAAGATAATCACGTGAGGTAAACTTCTTCGTATAGAGGTTTTCACCTAAAAGATCCTTTTCAACTTTGTCATTCAAAGTTTCAAGCAATCCCCAACGTTTAAGATCGCTGTGACGGTGTCCTTCACAAGCCAGCTCTACTGCTCGTTCGTGCATAATCCGCTTGAACATTTCTTCTTTATTATCAACCTGTAACCATGCAGGGCCAGAATTAAGACCAGGCATATTTGACCTTGACCTTACTTTATTGAGTTCCGCTACGGCTTTCTGTATCTCTCCTGTTTCATTATACGCCTCAGATAGCATCAACAACACGTCACCCAGTCTGATAAGTGGAAAATTAATCGGAGTATTTGCTCTATCTGTAATCTGATCATCCAAATTCCCCTCTGGAACAAATTTTCTCCAGTAATAAGCATACCACCCATTGTCACCTCTTAAGAAGCCATAATTCTCATTTATATAAGGTGCCACTGCATATTGCATCATTTGCGGGGCATCATTTACCCATCCCAGAAAATACGAATAGGGGACAATCAATGTCTGCATCATCCTTGGATCCCGGCCCCTGTATATATTACCCAAAAGGGTGGTATCGCAAAGGGAAGTCCAGACATTATACCCGGAAGGGCTCCTCCAGAAAGTGGACCAGAAGGTTGTTTCCTTAACTTCGTTACTTTCATTGAATCCCGGAATATAATCATCCCAATTGAACGGTGTCCCGTCCAAATTCTCATATGAATCAGCAAAGGATGTTGAAGGCATTCCCACGTTCCAATCGCTCACGAAAGTGGACCTATTACCAAGATAGAAAGCCATCGGCATCCCGTATTCGGAAGTTTTTCCTCCCTTATTCTGAATCGCAAAAATCATTTCAGGCGCATTATGTCCCGTCAATTTAAAGAGGTCGGCATAACTATCATAAAGCTCATATCCGTAATCGTTCGTCTTATTATAGACGATCTCTTCAAAATCGCCAATCGCCTTTTCCCACTCTTCGGCATACAGGTAGATTTTCCCTCGTAGAGCATATGCCGCGCCTTTGGTGGCTCTCCCGTAGTTATCCTGGGACCAATTTACCGGTAGGTATTCAATTGCTTCAGTCAAGTCTTTGATGATGAAATCACGAACTTCTTCCACTGAGTTCCTGGGTTTCAACATGGTATTAAACTCCTTTGTCACATCAGTGGTTTCGTCATAAATCGGAACACCTCCAAAATAATCCATCAACCTGAAATAAAACAACGCCCGAAGAAACTTCGTCTCCCCGATCAATTGCTTTCTGACCTCTTCATCCAAACCTTGTATTTCATTAATTTTCCGGATAGCTGTATTCGTCCTATTTATACTACCATACCCCTGCTTCCAATGCTCCTCCACCGTGGAGGTACGCCCAGTATAGGTTCCGTTGCTAAACGGCCTGTAACCCATTTCATAAACACCCAACCCGATATCACTCATCGCTTCTGTCAAAAAAGCTTTTCCGAAAATATAATAATTCTTCAATTGCGAATAGAGACCCATCACACCTTGGTTAGCCTGTTTTTCATCTTGCCAGAAAGAGTTTTCACTAATCTGGTCGTAAGGAACCAGATCTAGATCTACGCAAGCGAACAAAAGTAAAATTGATAAAAATATGGTACAGCAATATTTAAATATATTTTTCATATCCATTTATTTAAAATGTTAAATTAACTCCAAACAGCACCTGTTTCAAAGTCGGATAATTAGTTCCCGACACCTCCGGGTCAAACCCTTTGTACTTGGTAAAGGTGAAGTAGTTTTCCATACTACCATATATCCGTGCACTTTCAAGGGAAAGCTTGCCGGAAATCTCTTTTGGGATCGTATAACCTAACTGTATGTTTTTTAACCTCATGTACGACTTGTCCTGTACCCAGAAATCACTAGGCCGCATGTTGATGGTTTTACTATCATTGAGCAAGCGAGGATAAGTTGCATCGGTTCTACCTTCATACCAGCGTCCTTCAGCTATTTCCTTATTGATCTGGTATCCCCAGTTCACTACCGGCCTATAATACATGTCAGACCAATGTACCTTCAAACCAGCGTTTCCCTGTATCAAAATGGCAAAATCAATATTTTTCCAATCAAACCCCATATTCACTCCATATGTAATACGCGGTGCGGTACCATGTCCAACCATATACCGGTCATCATCGTTAATGATTCCGTCATTGTTCATATCTTTATAAAGGAAATCGCCTAATTCCGGTTTGCCATACGCAGCAAAAGGGTTGCGTTTTTTTCCATCCTCATCTAAAGGCGCATTATCAATCATTTTTTGTACTATTGCCATATCCTCTTCTGTCTGTAAAATACGATCAACAGCAAGAACATACTGGACGTTTATAGGATAACCTTCCAACAGAAGATTGGTGTCAGATATTGATTTCTCTTCACCTTTGAATTTGACAATCTTATTATCGATGTAAGTGAAATTTCCTCCTATATAATATTGAAAATCATCAATACGGTCATTCCATCCAAGACTGAGTTCTATTCCCCTATTCCTAACACTTGCTGAATTCTGCTTTGGGATACTATAATTTCCAACAACAAGCGGTGCCGGTAAATTAATCAAAATATTCTTAGTTGTTTTGTCGAAAATATCCACTGAACCCGTCAATTTATTTTTTAATAACCCAAAATCGATTCCTATATTGGAAACATATGTACTTTCCCAAGTAAGATTCGCATTGGCGAGAGAAGATTGTCCAAACCCCACGATTACTTGATTATTAAGGATATAATTCATATCAGTATAAAGAGACTGGTATTCATAATTTCCTACAGAATTATTACCCAACGCACCCCAAGAGAATCTCAATTTCAAGTTATCGATCATGTGAATATCTTCCATAAAACCTTCCTTATTGATTCGCCATCCTCCTGAAAAAGAAGGGAACGTTCCCCAACGGTTAGTTTTATTGAATCTGGAAGATCCGTCCCTTCTCAAGTTAAACTCAAAAAGATATTTCTCATCCCAGTTCAAATTCAGTCTTGTAAAATAAGAACGCATGGCCCAATCATCAGCACTACCCCAAGCGTTTGCATCCCCCACGGCTGCATTAAGGACTTTCAGACTCATATCTATCAGATCGTATCTACGACCCGTGAGACTCCACCATTTATAGGATTCCTGACTGGCTCCCAACATGATGTTATAGTTCAACTTGTCGAAGAGGGTGTTTTCATATTTTGCAACGACATCCATCGTGTAAAACTCATCTTGCACATCGGTATTGTTGACATATGTTTCACCGCCTCCTGACTCAACAATCTGGTCGGTAAGAAAATCCCAAAGATCATTAAAAACTGGACGTGTAGATTCAACTCTGTCCGTAAAATTGAAGTTAAAAGAACCCTCAAGGGACAATCCCTTAATTGGTCTGAGAGCCCCAAACAAGCGACCAGTGAACCTTTTGTTCTTAATTTCGCCATCTTTATTATTTAGAATTGCCAACACATTATTAAGCTGAGAACTCTCTTCCGGATTATTTTTCGAACCATATCGCCCATCAGGAGCTCTCAAGACCATACCCGGGCTACTTGCCGCAGCATAGGTAAACACACTAGAAATCGATTGAGTTCCAATATCCGTATTACCAACTATTCCATTGACATTCATTCCCAACGTAAGCCATGGTTTAATGTCGGCATCAAGATTCAAACGCCCGGTAAAGCGCTCATACGTTGATCTTTCTATAATACCGGGATTATTCAGGTAAGCGACGGAACCATAAAATCTGATTTTTTCCGTTCCACCTGAGAATGACAAATTATGGTTTTGTATCAGATTATTTTGGAACACCTCTTTCGTCCAATCGGTATTGGGATACTTCAACTGGTCCCCCTTTTCATTTTCCCTCCACAAATCAATCATTTCCTGGCTAAAGATTTGTTTTGCGTTAGGGTCTGTATTTTTATATCCCTCGTTGATCAGCTCCATGTAATCCGCATAATTAGATACAGTCTCGATCAGATTGGATGGTTTGACCGACGAGAAGAATGCATTATAATTCATTTTGAGAGATCCAGCCTTCCCTTTCTTGGTCGTAATTAAAATAACACCGTTGGCGGCTCTGGAACCATAGATTGATGAGGATGCCGCATCTTTGAGAATGGATATCGTCTCCACATCCTGAGGATTCAGATTGTTCATGTTGCCTTCCATTCCATCTATAATAACCAAAGGGCTTGAATCGTTTAATGTACCTTGTCCTCGAATTAAAAGCGTAGCTCCATCACTACCTGGCTGGGCACCACCTTGGTTCACATAAAGACCGGAAGAAAGACCAGACAAGCCGGCGGAAAGAGAGGTGACAGGGCGACTTTCTGAAACCTTCGCCACATCAATAGACTCTACCGCACCCGTCATATTTATCTTTTTCTGGGTTCCATAACCTACGACTACAAGTTCCTCAAGACTCTGTGTGTCTTCCTGCAAAACTACGTCAACCTTCGAATTTGAATTTTTATCTATAAGTAATTCCTTCGTCAAATACCCTATATACGAGATTTGGAGCACCGCATCGTTTCCCACACTAAGTGAGAATCTCCCATCCACATCAGTTACCGTACCGTTTGTGGTCCCTTTCTCCACAATATTGGCGCCGATAATGGCTTCACCATCTTTATCGACAACTTTCCCTGATACCTGTTTTTTTTGTTGTTGGACAACATCTTCTTCATATGCAATATCATCCGAACCCTTTTTTATAATATAAATGGAGCGGTCGGAAACAAAATAGGTATTACCCGTAGCACTGAGTATCTCGTCCAAAACCTGCTCAATTGTCTCATTATCGGCATTTACCGTAACCCTTCTGTTCACATCGATAATATCGTCTTGGTAAAAGAAAATAAATTCGCTGTTCTTTTCTATCTCGGAGAAGACCTGTTTGACTGTCTTGTTCTTCAGGTTAAGGGATATCTTTGTCGACTGGGAATAGCTATTATTGGAAAAACAAAATCCAATACCCAGCATAAAGAATAAAAAAAATACTCTCATAATTCGACATGTCCTTCTAATATTAGCTTTTTTTAAGCCAAGGTGTTTAATTTTTATCATACATTTGTCATAATTTAAATTTGAAACTTTAACTGGTTTTACATTTAAGTTCTGGCCGGATGATACTGAACCTATCATCCGGTTGCTTTTTTTAGGGTCAGATTTTCTTCATAGGCACTTTTCTTTTAAAATTCAAGTCGTTTTAATATTCAGGATTTTGTATTTATCGTATAACTTCCGTCGACATTTTGCCGATATATCATGGGTAATGCGCGGGACAGTTCATCCATCAATTTGTTCATGTCGTCTTTCAGGTCAAGTTTCCCGGAACAGTTCAATCCCGATATATCGGGATCGCATTCGATCCGTATGCCGTAATACCGTTCGAGGCGGGTGACGATATTTGCCAATTTCTCACTTTCGAACTGATATAATCCTTGTGTCCATAAAATATAGACGCTCGCATCCACATTTTCAACAGTATGGGAACCTTCGATACCGGAATACATTTGATCCGGTTTCAGGATGATATTCTTGTTTCGCGAGTTGGAAGAAATACTTACCGACCCGGATAACAGCACCACACTATTTGTTTTATCGGCTTCATATGCCGACACATTGAACTTCGTACCCAATACCTCGATATCCATCTGACTCGTTTTTATCACAAACGGGCGTTTCTTGTCTTCGGAAACCTCTATATAGATTTCCCCATCCACATAAATCTCCCTTTTCCCTTTGTTGAATTCGGCAGGATATACAAGCCTGCTTCCCGCATTCACCCATGCTTTTGTCCCGTCGGAGAAAGTGATCACGGAGCGTTTTCCATAAGGAGTGATCAACTGATTATAAGGAGCCGACTCTTCTTTTAGAATAAGATTGTCGTCAGCTTTTATCCCATCTTCTTCATACTGGATGGAAGATTCCTTATTATTTAAAACGACAGTATTGTTTTCCGATACGATCAGTTTAGTGTCGGACGAATAGAAATCGTTATTGTCAGGTAATGCCTGGGCAAAGGTGGAAATATCCTGTACATTATTGTTTTTGTTGAAGAGAAGCGGAAGGGATATGATGATAGCGATACTCGCCGCTATGGCGGATATGCCCACGACAATACGCTTTGAATTCCTTCTTTTCTTTTTATGACGGATCTGGTTTTGTAATGAAATCACGCACTCTGATATTTCCGGATCAGACATGCTGAAATCATTGAACCTGATATTGTCTTTATACAGGGCAATAGCCTCTTCCATCGCCGATCCCAGCACCGGATATTTTTCAAGGGCATCATTCCAGAACAGCGAATCTTCTTCCCCATGGAAGAGTTGCCACCTGATAAAATCCTTGTCTTTAAGGAAATCTGTCGCGGTATAGTTTTTATATTTATCTATCTGCATTTATCCTGCCCGTTTTTTATATATACAAACAGGATGATTTTTTGTCCCCATTTTTTCAAAAAAAAATAAAAATTAGGGTAAAATCAGCATAAAGAAACAGATCAACATCAGTTGCTCGTCGTCCCTCATCCGTTTCAGGGAGCGGGAAATCAACTTTCGTGCGGCATGTGGTGTCATTTCCATGATTTCGGCAATTTCCTCATATTCCATTTCCTGCATAAAACGCAGGTATATGGCTTCTTTTTGGCGGGCGGTAAGTTTCGAAAGAAGGTCGTCTATCTGCTCTTTAATAATGGTGCGGTCTTCTTCATCGATGATACGGTCCAGTACCGTTGTCGTAATGGAAAAACCATGCACATCTGAGGAAATACCGGTCGTGGTAGAAACAGCTTTGGATTTGTGGACGTTATAAAGCCTGTTTTTAAGGGATTTCAGCAAGAAATACTTTAGATGATCGACAGAAGAAAAATCTTTTTTCTCAAAGTATATCTTCAGGAATATATCCTGAACAGCATCCTTCACAACTTCCTTTTCACCTCCCAGGCTTATTCCATAAGCATACAAATCGTTTATATAAAATTCATAGAAAAAGGAAAACGCATGATCATCCCCTTCTTTGAATTTTGAGAATAAGCTGGTATAATCGGGAGTAGAAACGTTCATAATGCAGTGTGATTTTGCAAGCATATCATGTGCAAATTTATACAAAATATCTATTCATACAAGGTCCAGATGAAAAACAGTCTTTGGCTCGGAGAATAGTAAGAGTTTCTACAATATCTAAATTAAAATTGACTGATGAAAAGACTGGTTGATTAGTTTGGTTATCCGAAATCTGCATTATAAAAGACTCGTAGGATGCTTACTACTCATAGTGCGTTCCAGAAACAAAACATCGTTTTTTTGGTAGTTTTAAATACAATCATTATATTTGCGCAAAATAGAAATATTATTTATGATATGCTAAAACTGATCAACAGAAATATAGAAACGTTTGTAAATGAGAATCTAAGCGTATTTCCTGCAGTTGCTATTTTAGGGCCCAGGCAATGCGGAAAGTCCACTTTGGTAAAAATGCTCTATCAGGATTCGGATGATTACCTCTATTTAGACCTTCAGAATTTGGATGACCTGAATAAGCTGAGAGAACCTATGTTATTCTTCCAAGCCAACCAGGACGTGACAATTTGTTTGGATGAAATTCAGTTAGTACCTGAACTTTTTTCTGTATTGCGAAGTGAGATAGACCGTAACCGTCGTCCAGGGCGATTTATTTTGCTTGGATCTGCTTCGCAAGACCTCATACAGAAAACGTCGGAATCATTGGCCGGAAGGGTCGGACTTATTGAACTCACACCATTTACAATTGAGGAAATTGAACAATACGCAAATTTTGAATTGAATAAGTTCTGGCTTCGCGGAGGGTATCCTGATAGTTATCTTGCATCATCAGACCAAGGGAGCGTACTTTGGAGAGAAAATTTCCTTAGGACATATGTAGAACGGGATATTCCACAACTCGGATTCCAAATTCCCGCATTACAACTTCGTCGCCTGCTTACCATGTGTGCGCACAATCAAGGGCAACTTTTTAATTCGTCCAAATTGGGAGAATCGCTCGGTGTGACCTATCAAACCATTCGTCGATATATCGATCTGATGGAGCAAACCTTTATTATTCGTTCGTTACCACCGCTTGAAAAAAATATCAAGAAACGCCTGATTAAATCTCCCAAGATTTACGTGAGAGATAGCGGGCTATTACACCGACTGCTACAAGTAGATGATTTCAATTCCCTGCTGGGCAATCCCGTCTTTGGAGCATCCTGGGAAGGCTTTGTAATTGAAAACATCATCTCTTCATTGAAAGATTGCAAGTTTTCTTTTTATCGCAGTGCTACAGGGGATGAGTTAGACCTGTTTATAGAGAAAGGTATTCGAACGATTGCCGTGGAATGCAAAGCCTCATCGGCACCGCAAGTGACCAAAGGCTTTTGGAGTGCTATAGAAACCACAAAACCGGATAAAACATATATTGTTGCGCCTGTATCAGCATCTTATCCATTTAAAAATGATGTGGAAATTTGCGGATTGAGTGATTTTTTAAAAAAAGTCGAACTATGAAATGAACACTACTTATGGATACACTAATTTTATATAGGGGCATCCGGGAAGGATCAGACTCCTTCTGTCAGGAAGGTATGGCATGTCATCCATCAAAAAACATAAAAACAGAGCAAATTCTTCTTTTTGTAACTTCGGTTACAATTTATACTTATTCTAAATAGTATCTTTGCGACGGACATAAGGTATTTTCTTTAAAATCAACGTGTATAGACGGGGGTACTACCACAGTAATCAGAAAATATCGAGCACAATTAACAATTAAAAATTGAAATTATGGCAACATACGAAAAATCAAAAGTCATCGCCCTCGAAGAATCGATAGATTACGCTTCCGGCGGAGTAGTCAGCAAACAGGTGACCAAAAATAAAGTAGGCAATATCACAATCTTTTCTTTCGATAAAGAGCAAGGATTGACCGAACATACCGCCAACTTCGACGCTTTCGTGCAGATCCTGGACGGAGAGGCTGAAATACGGATTGGAGGCGTGCCGCATCTCCTGAAAAAGGGGGATTGTATCATTATGCCGGCCAATATACCACATGCCCTGACAGCTATTGAGCGATTCAAAATGCTGCTTACCATGATCCGTGGAGAAGAATAAGAAGATAAAAATTGACCGGTAAACATACACTTTGATATGAGCGAATTTATCAATAACTCAACGCAGCGCAAAGAACTGCTGCGCCACCTCCTTCTCAGGTTGCATGAAGGAGATAATCCTGAAATATTGCGCCACCGTTTGATTGAAGTACTAAAGAGCATTCCTTATCACGAAGTGGTAGAGGTAGAGCAAGAGCTGATTAATAGCAATGCGTTGACCGAAGAGGAGATACTCGATTTCTGCGACCTGCATACGGCGGTACTCGATGGAAGCATCGACCTGCAAGGGGCGAAACAGGTACCTGCCGGCCATCCGGTAGATACTTTCAAGAAAGAGAATATCGCTATCCGTCAACAGATTGAAGCATACGAGGAGATAAAGAAAAAGATTGCAGATATCACCGATGCACAGGTTCCCGGATATGTGCTTCAACTCCGTACCATCTTCAACAACTTCTCCGATATCGACAAGCATTACAAGCGGAAGGAGTACCAGCTTTTCCCATTTCTGGAGAAACACCTGATTACCGGCCCGCCCAAAGAGATGTGGGGTAAACATGATGAGACACGTGAACTGTTGAAAAATTCACACGAAGCACTTGCATCACCTATTTCCAGCGCGGAAGAGTTGAGATCGATCATACAGTTAGTACTGGATCATACGGTAGAGATGATTGCCGGAATGGTCATGAAGGAAGAAGAGATTCTCCTGCCAATGTCGATGGATACGCTTACAGAAGATGAATGGTACAAGATCTATCAGGAAACACCTGAATTCGGTTATTGCCTGATCGACCCGGAGGACGAATGGGTTCCGGATAGCGTGAAAGTGGAAAAACAGGAATATGTAACGGCAGATGCCATCCGCCTCTCTTCAGGTGCATTTAATCTGGACGAGTTAGAGGCATTGTTCCTGCACCTCCCCATCGACATCACCTTTGTGGATAAAAATGACAAGGTACGTTTCTTCTCACATAGTCCCAACCGCATCTTTGAACGTATTCTCTTTATAAGCAATAAGTTCAGGATTTCCTTCTGCTAAAAACATGGTGGAGTCTGTAATATTGAATATTGTTGACCAAATTGTTTCAAATTTGATTTTGCGGTATTGGCACATAAAACCATATTTCCCGCTTAAAAGATTTTTGGCAAACAAAATGGCATCGTCATAATCAGCTTTGCTAAGGGCATTGTAAGCCGTATTGTATCTTGCTTTTGAAGAATATAGATTTTGCTTGCTACCGTCATATCTCTGCATTTTGGAAGAGGTAAAATGATTTACCGTTACGATAAACCGTTCTCCTTTGGCATTTATTTCAGGCTCACGGAGGTTTATTTCAAACGGATTACATTCTGCAACAAGCATCTCTTGTGATTTATCTGCCAAAAGGATATTACAACTTGACGCAATCGGTATCATTTTTAATGCTTCGATGCCTTCTTGTACCGTAGAACAATTCTCTAACAGGTAGCGCACCAAAAATACAGAGTTAAGACCCGGCTTTACTTCTCCTTTATTGGGAATAACGAATGTCATCGCTGCGATAAGACCGTGTTCGTTTATCCCTTCTTCTCCGTTTGTAAAAGAAGATGTATTCAACAGAAAATGGTTTTTGCCCACTGGCCGATAATAAATACTCTTGCTTACTTCTTTCAGGTATGGTGGAAGGTCGTTATCCCGTCCGTAATATATTTTATCCTTATCAGTAAAACAAAACGCCGTACAACCTCTTACTTCTACATTATGGTTTTCTCGCATTATCAGACAACATCCCATAGTCATAAGCCATGCCCCAAAAAGCTCATAGTCATAATTTATAGCTTCAGTTAAACCTTTTAACTCGCAGGCGGCTTCGGGAAAGGATTTTTCGAGTAGTTGCAGACTCTCGATTCCCCGTTCGCGTTGCCATTTGTTGAGGCTGAGTGGAAAACCTGTTTTCTGCTCATTAAAGAAACCGCCCAACTTCCGGCCAATTTCATAGTGCGTTCCTTCTAAATCTAAATGTACCATAACTTATACTACTTTAATTGTTTCCTAAATTCGTGTGGAGATATTCCGTAATACTTTCTGAATGTTTTTACAAATAATGACTGCGTGGTAAAACCGCATTCATAAGCGATTTCATGCAGAAACAGGCTTTGTCCTGATTGGATCAGTTGTACTGCTTTCTCTACACGGCAACGCCTGATAAAATTATGTGGGGTTTCGCCTTTCAGTTGAGTGAAAATCCTATGAAAATGAAAACAAGACAGGTTGGCGTTATCCGCAAGCTGTTTTAAATCTAAAGTCTCATGCAGATTATTCAGAATATAGCCTGTTATTCTTTCGACTATTTCTTTGTGTACCTCGCTACTTTTGTCTCTTTTCGGCATCGAATTTCACTATATATCTGCAAAAGTAAGGGCTAAAGCAATTTTAATTTTGCTATTTCTTGCTTTTAATTTTGTGATTCTTGCTTTCGGACTTTGATTTAGATAGTTATGATGTGCAAAACTATGTTCTATCTGCTCTGCATTAAGGGGAAAGGAAATATAATATGCAGAAAAAAGACAGTTTTTGATTTATAAATCGTATCTTTGTAATAGCTAAATGAGTTATTTGAAACAATGGAAAACCTAAGCAAACCAAAGAATTTCGCTCGTTTCTAAATCATTACCTATTCTACTTTTTCGGTTTATAAATGCTTGTTATATAGCAAAATAGCAAACGAACGCATCTTATGATTGAACCGATCCATCATCGGGCGCGATGTACGGATGTGCCACCCGCCCGGCAGCGTGCATGTAGTGGAGCAAATCCTCACCGATTTTAAAAGCGGGAAAGAGAACAAGGCAGTTTTTTGGATGTCGAGCTTCCAGGGACGCTTTATTTACATCGAATATTCCGCCGTCCGCGGGAAAGAGGGCGAATACCTCGGCGTGGTGGAAGTGACGCAGGATATCACCACCATGCGAAAACTAGAAGGCGACCAACGTTTGTTATCGTATGAGCAAAGATAGAATAGATATCACGCCCGATACAAAGGTCGCGGAATTACTGAAGAATTATCCCGAACTGGAAGGGACGATTCTTCAGTTCTCACCCGCCTTTGCGGCACTAAAAAACCCGGTGTTGCGCAGAACAGTGGCAAAAGTGACTTCGCTGCAACAAGCCGCCAAAGTTGGCAACATCAATGTAGTGGATATGGTGAACACATTACGAAAAGAAATAGGAATACCCGAACTGGGAGAAAATTTTTGTCCTGAAGGAGAAGAGACTTCCGTTCCTTTTTCACAGGAAGTCCCCGAAACGCTTGTTACATTTACCCTGGATGTACGTCCGATTATTGAAGCAGGTGATCATCCCAAAGACATGGTGCTTACACAGGCCGAAAAGTTGTTGCCCGGCGAATGTATGGAGTTGATCTCACCCTTTCCCCCGGTTCCGCTTATCAACCTGCTACAAAACAAAGGATTCAAGGTCACCATGCTTGCGCCGGAAAAGAGCACAGTAAGAACGTTCGTGAAGAGGTAATATTTTATTCAGCAAGATAATCTCGCAGTTCTGATATCTTATTCACAACTGTATCAGATACAATGACGTCACGCATTATCGTAATGTGCCTTAAGTTGCCGTTTTACTTCACCTACAAATTCATCAACAATAATTGCCCCTTCAGCAATAGCCTTATCCCAAGCACTTTCTCTTTCTGTATTTTCTCTCTTATGAGCAGTTATACTAACTCCTGCAAGCGAATTTAGATAATCCAGTGTCTTTTTCACTTCTGGAGTTTCTTCGTCTATCTTTATTATCAATGTAGTCATACCATTATCTTTATTTTAGCCCCAAGGATATCCGGTATAAAATAAAGATTAATATCTCACAAATCCAAATTTAAAACTATTGAAATAACATGGATTTGATTTCATGACATCATAACTCTGCTATCCAGTGTAAATTTCGCACAATAGAAGTAAGGGTGTATATATTAATTAAGAAGTACCCCACATTTCAATCGAAAAGTATACCACTTACAAACTTGAACGGAACAACTTCGTTCATAACGAATGATAAGTATGTATACAAAACAGGAGATTATAATTAGC
>JAQWBH010000326.1 GCA_028707405.1 Parabacteroides sp.
GTTCTTTACAATCCAGTCTACGCCTTGATCTTCATCGTTTTTCTGTTTCAGATAGTAATAGAGCCCCTCTTTCAAATCTCTGAATGTACCGGAGAAAGTGGAGTGCTCCGGCTTAATTTTATCAAGGCGTAGTTGCAGAGCTGTAATCAAGGCTCGTTCCTGCTCGTTGGCTAGCTCCAATTCGCGCTGTTTAAGGAACTCCTCGAGGTTACGAAAATGCTTGCCGAAATTGATGAAATCATCACGAGAGTTGTCTATGGCAAAAAGGTAGGTCGCAATCCCGTTAATCTCTTCAATCGCCCGGATGAGCGCAAGCAGGTCTTTTTTTGTGACCTTATATTTGTTATAAACGGACAGGCTCTTAAGTTCGGAGAGAGCATCCGTACCCGGTGTTGAAGCTAGCTTATCGTAGTTTTTGGCGTAGCCCTCAACAATCTCCCGCTGGAAGTCTTCGTAGGTTGTCACGTTCTCAAAGAGAATGGTTACATTGTAGAAAGTCCGAAGCAGCACTTCACCAGGAGCCACACTTAGGATGTTAGATGACAAACACTCTTTGATGGCATTGGTGTCAAAGATGATATGTCCGTTTTCATAGTCCCACAGACGGTAAATTGCTGAAAAGAACTGTCCAATGGGATAGGAAAGGAAATGCCGATCTTTGGCATACTCTGGATAATAAATTTTTAATAAGGTATGTACATCTCTGTTTGCGGTATATACCTGCTCATCTAAATGCCGCAGAACAGCCGCATTATTCCACACATCATTGCCCCTCTCCATGACGCTACGAGATTCAGAATAGCTCTGAATAGCTGCATCAAAGTGATTAGAGACAAAGTGTGCATATTCAGTGATGTTCGCGAACTCCATAAGCTGAACACTATTGTACAGTTTATGCCATTTTCTGAGCAAAGGACTACTTACTGCATTTCTATCTTCGCAGATCTCACCTAATGCACAGGCTAGAGCGTTGCTAGGGTTTTGCATAGTAGGCAATTCATATTCACGCACAACTGTGTCACGATGAATGGGAACCTCAAAGCACCCATAAATCTCATCCCATGAGGAGTAAATTTCGGAATACTTTTTCTGATAATTGAACAGGAAGATAATGGTCATTCCCATCTTTTCCATAGCGAGCAAAAGGCGCAGCTGTACCGGCGTAAACTGATGTACACCATGAATCACGATGCTATCAAAGGGTTGACCCTTTGTAACACCAACCGCCCTTTCACACCGCTTCTCTTCTTGCGGTGTTCCAGTGCATTCTTCAACTTCCTTTTTTGCGAGGGCCACAACGATTTCTTTGAGCTTCTCGCGAGAAGGAGTCTCGGGGAAGCGGAAAAGAGCGCTCTGCTGTGCCTGCTTCAGTATGTGAACAAAAAGCTTTTGCTCGGTGTTACCCTTACTGCCATCAATGGCTGATGCACTAATATCCAGCTCAATAAATAGCCGGACTGCCTCGAGAAAATGATTCTGGTTTTGCTCTAAGGCCATGTGGAAGGGCTTGCTGATTTTGCGCTTTTCTAAAAGTTGCTTGAATGCCGTAGAGAAAGCACTATACTGCTGTACCCGGAGGCTAATGTTGTCAGTCCATTGCTTGTAGACTTCTTCATGCTCGACCAACTCATCCAGCGGACAAATTAACCCCTCTATATGTTCACCTAGAACATCCTTGAGTCCATTCACAAGAGTTCTCGCTCCGCAGAAGTGGGGCAAGGCAGAGATCTCGTTCCAGAAATCCGCTTTATCTAACTTATAGGGATCTTCATATGTGTAGATCTTAAACGGCATTTCTTACACCTCCGCTTCTATGAGATTCTGCCAAGAAAGATTCTGCTTTCCTTGGATTTTCACCCAAGAGAAGGAGCGAATGGATCTTGTCATAGCGACATAGAGGACACGAGCTTCCTCGCGAGCCTTTTCAGACTTCTCAATAATTTCATCATAGAAATCGTTTTGAACGGTCTCGCCGGAATCACCCACACTCATACTGTATCCGATGCGATACCTGTCTTGCTGCTTTGTGGTGCTGATATGCAGCTGCGACTTTTTAATGAAGTTCATAGACGCAGAGCAGAACGGCATGATTACATGACCATATTCAAGACCCTTCGACTTGTGTATGGTGATGCACTGAATGGCAGCCTCATCCTCGTTGCTTACCGGTGTCCGGCTATCAACAGAGACTTGGGAAACAATGCTATTGTGAAGATGCTCCTGCAGCGTATTGATAGTAAGCCTGTCCACATTGCAAGAGTTGATAATCTGCTCAAACAGCAAGTCAACATTCAGTTGATAATAATGTTGCTTCCATGGGTCGCTGCTGAAATGCTTCCACGGTTCGAGAACACTGTAAACTCGCCTCAAGGATTGCAGAATTGGTTGTGTACGCAAACTTGCGACAATATGCGCCCAATCCTTGTTCTCGTTGCGATCATCCACCAGAATTTTGTTCATAAAACTGATGAGATAGTTAATTTGCTCTTTTTCGTCGGTCTTTGCTCTCCAGCCACCGGTGCGAATCTTCATGCGGATTTCGTATAGGTTGGATTTTGGAATGTCCAAATTAAAAAAGTTGGAGGTCACAAGGTTGTACAGATAATCAGCCTCGTCAAAGTGAACCAATGCATTGACCAGAATGAGCATGTCCATAGCAGGCTGTGACATATACAGGTCGCCGCCCGTGTTGGTATGTACGCTAATTCCGAGGCGGGCACAGTCGGTGCGAATCATATCGGCTTGCCAGTTTTCACGCACAAGGATTGCAATACTTTTTTCTTTTGCAGAAAGCGTCATGCCATGGCTCTCTTCGTACTGGATACGCTTCTGAATTCTCTTGATTTCCTCGACGAGAACAGGGATGCGCATTTCTTCGTTTGCGGCGGGGAGGCACCGATAGAAACGGTCTTTGGAGGACAAGTATTTTCCGTTGTAGTCTCTTGTCCCGATGAGCTTATCTTTTGCTGCATCGTAGGTGAGCAGTTCTTCGTCAAATTCTCCCCATGCCGCAAAGGACCTGTCAAAGATATCCAGCAAATGCTTATCTGTGCGGTAGTTCCGCCGCAAAGAAAACTCTAACCACTTCTCGGGATTCTTCTCAATGCCTAACTGGTCAAAGGATTTTTCCTTTGCACCACGGAAGCGGTAAATGCACTGTTTGATGTCGCCCACAAGAAACAGGTTATAGTCGAGCGCCTGGGCAATCCGCAACAGTGATTCAATCTGCGAGTCGTCAGTATCCTGGAACTCGTCAACAAACATAAACTGCTGCGCGTTTTTGTCCGTTTTCAGCTCTTTTATTCTGCTTTCACTGGCGGGATCATTAATAAAGCGGTTGAGAATAGACATCATGGAGCTGAGGTGGATTTTGTTGTCTTCCAAAAGTTCCTCTAAATACTCTCGCTCAACAGAAGGAATTACACTAGCCAGCAGCTCATGCAATTCGCCGTGTGCTTCATCATTCAAAAGTGTTCCAAAATCTTGGGGTTCAATAGCTTCGATATTGACACTCTTGTTATGCAGCTTTCCTATGAAATCAAGGATGCTGTCACGGATCGCATAAACAGGCATTCCAAGCTTGTCTGTATAGTTCTTGCCGTATTCGAGTTCTTTCTGCTGGATGTAAGCATCGAGCAAATCCGAGATTTTCTTGCGACGGTAAAATTCGCTGGAGGTTATGCCCAAGTCAATTCCGTAGCCAAAAGAGGTACCCATCTGCGCGATCAAAACTTTTGCATAGGAATGAATTGTGCTGATCTGCATGTGGTCGATTCTGGATATCATCTCCAGATAGTCCGGATTGGATGTTACAAGGTAACAATTCCTGAAGTATGTTTTGAGCTTTTCCTCCATTTGGTCTGCAGCTTCGTTGGTGAATGTAATCATTACAATACGGTCAGCCATTTTCTGAAGAGGGACATTTTGCGTATAGCAAATAAACCCAATACGGGAAATCATCGTGTAAGTTTTTCCAGTGCCCGCACCGGCACGAATTACAATATTCTTTTCCGGAGAAGCGTGTTCAACTTCATATTGCTCAAAGTTAAACTGGCTCTGCTCACTAAGCATTTTAAGTATGTGCTCTTGGGTAGGGCTATACTTGCCATTCCGGATTACAAAGGAATCAGTATCCTTATCGAAAGGCGCACTCAAAACGCTCATAGAGCAATGAAAGCCCATGAACATGTCATTAACAGAAGCAACCAGAGGAGTGTGGCTTTTCTGTTTGTCAAACGCGATTTCGATGTTATCATAGTTTCTCACCAAGCCTCTTTGCGTGAGAGATGCATCAAGTGCATTAAGTACAGACATCATCTGCGCTTTTTGGGAGAAAACACAGTATAGCTTGCATCCATGCAGATACTGAGCCGTAATGGCATTGATGACATCGTCAGTCAATCCATCAGCTTCATCGAAATAATAGAAGCGGGAATAGTCATGTTGATGATAGAAGGACGCAAGTTCTTTTTCGATTTCAGATTCGCCATCCTCGTTGAGGTCAACATCCGTTTCGTACAGATTGCGGACTTCCAACATGGTTCTACGATCAAATGGATCTCTGTTCCAGTTGCTCACTTCCCGGAGAGCTTGGTCTAACTTATTGAAAAACGCTGTGTTGTCAGCTAAGTCCTCCTTGAGAAAGGTGAACTTCTCTTCCATGACAACATCCAGGCGATGGGATCTGAAAAAAGCCTTGGACACTTGGGGCAGACAAACCATTTGATATACAAGAGGAAACTTACCGATGTTTTGTCGGATGTGTCGCTCAATAGAAAAGCGGTATCCACGGGCCTGCTTTTGCGGAGAGGATGGCACCTCTCCATCAGCTGTATGGATAATAACTGCTTCGTTGTTTTCGACACGCAGGATATTATCCTCACGCCATCCTTTTAGTTCGACTACAAGGATGCCTTTTCCTGGCATAAGAATACAAACATCAAATTCTCTTCCGAAAATCTGACGGTTCCAATAGATGATGCTTGCGTCATCAAGATATTCCTGCGCTTTGTCGATGAATAGCTTCTCACCATAGTTTTCAGTATTGCCCGAGCCAATCAGTTTTCCCATCGAATGTCACCTCATAGATCATGGGGAGGTACACTAATGCCACCCTATGCTAATAATAAGATTTTCCGAGTCCGATAAAAAGTACTTAGGCATCTGAACCATTAGAAGAAGCCTCTGACGATACGTCATCATCCCTGATAAAGTCCATCATGTCTCCAGCGTTGCAGTCTAACACATCTGCAATTTTGAGCACAACTGACAACGTGACTTCTTGATTTTTACGGAGCTTCGTGAATGTCGCGGAAGATAAGCCAGCTTGTTTTCTTAATTCGGCTTTGCTGATTTCGCGTTCAGCGAGCATTACCCACAGTTTTTTGTAACTTACTTTCATAATGCCACTCCTCGCACCGGTTTTAGGTATACAAATTTAATTTTAATTATATCACGCGATGTTCGTTTTTTCAAGGAATTTCGACATAATGCGAGAAGAAGCGTAAAAATACAATTTTTTATTGCAATTCTA
>JAQWBH010000039.1 GCA_028707405.1 Parabacteroides sp.
ATTTATTTTCGCTAACTTTGCCCATGGTTGGAAATTTAGTTTTTGACAATCCAAATTTACAACTTAGGGACGAGACTTCGGTTAAGTCCCTATATTTTCTTCATTTTTTAGTCGGTCAGTACTGAATGTAAATAGTCTTTTTATCCTTAAATATGTTGTAAAACATATAAAAATATTTGTTTGCTTAAACGATTTAGCGGTATATTTGTACCGAATATTGGAAGTGTTCCATGAAACTATCTCAATTGTTCCAAAGGGAAAATGGCAAAAAAAAACGGTAAAATTTTGATAAAGGATGTGGCGAAGGCTGCTGGGGTATCTTCGGCACTCGTGTCGATGGTGCTCAATGGTAAAGCAAAACAATACCGTATTGGAGATGAAATAGCGGAACATGTCAGGCAGACGGCAAAGCAGATGAACTATGCCCCTAATTTAACGGCAAAAAATTTACGTTCAGGGAAAACCCAGCTTGTGGGCCTCATCGTTACGGATATTTCTAACCCATTTTATTCGGCCATTGCGAGAATTGTAGAAGACCGTGCAAATGAATTGAATTACACGGTATTAATAAGTAGCACGGACGAAAACTTGGATAATACGGAAAGATTGGTTGACGTATTGCTGAATAAAGGAGTGGAAGGGTTGATATTGGTACCCTGCGATGGCTCGATGGAACTTGTTCAACGACTTCATGCCAGCCATTTTCCTACGGTATTGTTGGACAGGCATTTTCCGAATATAGACTTGAGTTGGTCCTGTTTGAATAACTACAAGGCCACGGAATTGGCCACCGATCATTTGCTTGAACAAGGATACAAAAACATTGCGTTAATTGCCTACGACACGGAAATGCATCATATTTTGGATCGTATTTCTGGGTACGAGGACACAATGAAAAATGCAGGATTAGCGTCTTATATTCATGTTGGTAAGGTAGATATTCTGGATCCTAAGCCTGGCATTAGGGAATCATTGGAAGAATTGATTAATAAGAAACATGCGGATGCTGTTATTTTTCTTACGAATATGCTCACCATAAACGGGCTGTATTGTTTGAATGAAATGAATGTAAAGATACCGGAAGATATTGCGGTAATAGGATTTAACAGGAACGATGCGTTTAATCTTTTTCATTCACCGATAACCTATATAAGGCAGCCCATCGAGCAGATAGCCAAGGGAGCCATTGACACATTGATCAAGCAAATAAAGAAGAACAATTATAAATCGAAAGTATTTTTAGAGCCGGAATTGGTGATTCAAAAATCATCTCGAAGGTGCGAGCAAGATATCTATCTGGCTTAACAAAGTAAACCATTTGATTGCCAGTAAATTTATTTACTGTACAAATAAACATGAAAGGGAGAGAAAAAATAATTATTGATGAGATTTATTTCCTATGTTAGCTAAATCGATTTAGCTTATTTAGCTTATGAGTATAAATGAATCGATGAATTTTTAAATAATAAACGATGAAAGAGAAACAATTAAAACCCTTGGAAGGAATTATCGTTCCGCTGGTTACCCCCCTGTCGAATAACGACCGTATCGATGTTGAAGGATTAAATAATCTAATCGAGCATGTCGTTCAAGGCGGCGTGCACGGTATTTTTATTTTGGGAACTACCGGCGAGGCACAAAGCCTAAGCATGAAACTGCGCGAGGAGATGATAAAAGAAACAAGCCGGATCTTGAGAAACCGGTTGCCCCTGTTAGTCGGTATTTCCGATACCTCCATCAGCGACAGTGCCGCTTTGGCTCACAAGGCACATGAAGCCGGAGCGTATGCTGTAGTAGCTACCCCGCCCTATTATTTTGTCGCAGGACAACCCGAATTGATTGAATATTTCGAAAACCTAGTTTCTCTATTGCCCCTTCCGTTGTTCTTGTATAACATGCCTGTTCACACAAAAGTATCTTTCGATGCTGAAACGATTAAGCAGATTGCTGCAAATAAAAATGTTATCGGGTTCAAGGATAGCTCGGCCAATGGAACGTATCTTCAAACCGTGATGTACACGATGAGGGAGCGTCGCGATTTTATGATTTTCGTCGGTCCCGAAGAGATGACGGCCGAAATGGTTTTGTTGGGTGCCAGCGGAAGCGTTAACGGCGGTGCAAACTTATTTCCCGAACTGTATGTGGAGCTTTATAATGCCGCTAAATCACAAAACATAGAGAAAGTAAGGATACTGCAGCAAAAAGTGATGCAGGTATCCACTACTATCTATAACAAAGGAAAGTATGGCTCCAGTTACCTCAAAGGCCTCAAATGCGCCCTGTCTGTTGCCGGTATTTGCGGTGATCATCTGGCCATGCCTTTTTCTTCTTTTGGTCAAGAAGTAAGGGCGGCGATTGAGAAAGCTACCACAGAAATACAAAACGATTTATATGCCGAAAGAATTTTGTAAATCTTTTAAAGTTAAATACTATGTCACATTATCCTAAGATTGGCATTCGCCCCATTATTGACGGCAGAAGGAAAGGAATTCGGGAATCCCTGGAGGAGACTACGATGAACCTTGCCAAGAGCGTGGAAGCGTTGTATCGCAAGCACCTGCGTTATCCGGATGGCTCACCGGTGGAGTGCGTGATCGCCGATACCTGCATCGGTGGAGTAAAGGAGGCGGCCTTATGCGCCGAGAAGTTCGAGAGAGAAAATGTTGGTCTTTCGCTTTCCGTCACCCCTTGTTGGTGCTATGGATCGGAAACCATGGATATGAACCCGCTTATACCCAAAGCGGTGTGGGGATTTAACGGAACAGAACGCCCCGGAGCGGTATATTTGGCGGCGGTGTTGGCGGCCCATAACCAAAAAGGATTGCCGGCCTTTGGCATTTACGGGCACGATGTGCAGGATATGGGAGATACCGAGATTCCGGAAGATGTGCAAGAGAAACTGCTTCGTTTTGCTCGTGCGGGGTTGGCGGTAGCCCTCATGCGCGGCAAATCCTACTTGGCTATTGGTTCCGTCTGTATGGGGATTGGGGGCTCGATGGTGAACCCCGATTTCTTGCAAGAGTACTTGGGAATGCGTACCGAGTACGTGGACAGCTCCGAGATCATTCGTCGTATTGAGCAGGAGATTTACGACAAGGATGAATTTCAGAAAGCCATGGAGTGGGTAGAAAAGAATTGCAAGCCCAACGAGTTGGCCGATCACAACCCTGAACATCTGGTAAAAAGTCGTGAAGAAAAAGATGCGGATTGGGAATACGTGGTGAAGATGACAATCATCATGTGCGACCTGATGATAGGGAATGATAAGCTGGACGAGATGGGATTCAAGGAAGAAGCAATGGGGCATAATGCCATTGCCGGGGGATTCCAAGGGCAGCGCCAATGGACGGATTTTCTTCCCAACGGTGATTTCTCGGAAGCCATCCTCAACTCGTCGTTCGACTGGAATGGCATTCGCGCACCGTTCACCTTTGCCACGGAGAACGACCACCTGAACGCTGTTTCCATGTTATTCGGAAACCTACTCACCCATACGGCACAGATTTTTGCCGATGTGCGTACCTATTGGAGTCCCGAGTCCATCGAACGAGTGTCGGGATGGAAGCCGGAAGGGATGCTGAAGGACGGTGCGATTCACCTGATTAATTCGGGTGCCTGCACGCTGGACGCCACGGGTGAGCAAACCAAGGATGGCGAACCGGTTATGAAACCCCATTGGGAAATTACCGCGGAGGAGGTAGACACCATGCTTAAGGTCACCCGCTGGGGTCCCTCATCCCTCGAGTATTTCCGCGGAGGAGGTTATTCGTCCAAGCTCCTATCCAAAGGCGGCATGCCTGTCACGATGTGTCGATTGAACTTGGTGAAAGGACTGGGTCCGGTGTTGCAGATCGCCGAAGGGTGGACGGTAACATTCCCCGAAGAAGTGTTCAACATCATCGACAACCGCACAGACAAGACATGGCCTTCCACCTTCTTTGTTCCTCGTGTGACCGGCCAAGGACGATTCACGGATGTTTACTCGGTAATGCACTACTGGGGGGCTAATCACGGGGCCATCAGTTACGGACATATCGGTGCCGACTTAATCACGCTGGCTTCCGCACTCTCTATCCCCGTGAATATGCATAACGTCGATGATGAGAAGATATTCCGCCCCAGCGCTTGGGCTTCGTTCGGTTCCGACAATGAAGGAGCCGATTACCGCGCCTGTGCTGCGTACGGGCCTTTGTACAAGTAAAAAAAATGTTCACCTCTTTAGTTATGAATATAAAAAAAACAATTGTTTACACTATTTTAATGATAGCGATGATGGCATGTCAAACCAAAAAAGATGTTTCGGATTGGACAGATAGCGAAATCAACGAATGGTTTTCTGCTTCCGCTTGGAACACGGAATTAAAAATGAAACCCGATGAAAGCATCAATAAAAGGGCATTTGTTGAGCAAAATGTAATGAATCCGCAATCGTGGGAGGTTGCGTTTAAGTTCTTGAAAGAAACCGACTTGAATGCTCTTGAGTTGGGGCGTCATGACCTGTCGGATGATGGAACCTATGCGAATGTTGAAGAATATCTTACCAAGGATTCTGCTCATTTCGAGGCGCATCGAAAATACATCGATATACAATACTTGGCCACGGGTAAAGAGTATATCTTTGTAACCCCCATGGAGCCTGAGAAACAAGTAGAGACACAGGCATACGACGAACAGCGCGATATTGAGTTTTTTGATAAGGAAGAGTATACTCCCCATTTGCTGTCCCCTGACAACTTTATGGTTTTCTTTCCTGAAGACGGTCACAAACCCTGTATGAAGGTAGATACAAATGAAACGGTAAAAAAAGTGGTGGTGTAAATCCCATTTGTATGGTAATATCAATCATTCTTGTATTCTAATACTGAGAATACTATATGAATACTTGAAGCTTAAAAAATAAATTAATTATACACATTTATAATAATATAGAAAATGAAGAGCATAAAAATTTTTGGACTACTCTTTTTGTTGGGTGTTGTTTGTCCTTATTTTTCTATGGCAGATAACTTACAATCTCAACGAAAAATTACCGGACATGTAACAGATGTAAATGATGAACCTATGATTGGTGTATCTATCATTGATACAGAATCTAAGAATGGAACCGTCACGGATATTGATGGAAATTATTCTATTAATGTTGAAGAGAACACTACTCTACATTTTTCCTTTTTAGGATATGTATCGGAGGAAATTAAAGTAACAAATCAAACAAACATCAATGTTGTACTTGAAGAAGACAATAAAATACTTGATGAAATTGTAGTTGTTGGTTACGGAACGATGAAAAAAAGTGATTTGACCGGAGCTGTTGCATCTGTTAGTGGAGATTTGATAGAAAGATCTCAATCAGCACAAGTATCTCAAGCATTACAAGGAGCGATACCAGGAGTTATGGTAACTCGTAATAATAGTGCTCCTGGAGCAACATCTACAATAAGGATTAGAGGTATAACTTCTATCGGAGCAAGTGACCCTCTTGTAATTGTTGATGGTGTACCTCTTTTGGGTATAAATGATATTAATCCAAACGATATAGAAAGTATATCTGTTTTGAAAGATGCGGCCTCTGCATCTATATATGGTTCAAGAGCAGCAGCAGGAGTTATTTTGATTACTACGAAAAGAGGGAGAACGGGGGAGATAAGCTTACAATATAACGCAGAGTATGGTTTTGAAAAACCTACCGTTATGTCTGATTATGTTAATGCTCCAAGATATATGGAAATGGTAAACGAACTTAGATGGAATGATAATGGAAATATCCCAGGTACTGAATCAATAATTTATGAACCAGAAATAACCGACAACTATTTTTCTCTCCATGCTGAAAACCCGGATAGATATCCGCTTACTGATTGGACCGGACTTATTTTGAAAAAAAATGCTCCAAAACAAAGCCATAATTTGTCTATATCAGGAGGAACCGAGGCTGTACAGAGTAAATTGTCTTTTGGTTACGATCATATAGATGGATTATACGTAGGCAATACATATAAAAGAATTACAGCTCGCATGAACAATGATATAAAAATCAACAAGTATTTATCATCAGCAGTAGATTTTTTTGTTAAAAGGACAATGAGCGATGATCCTAGTGTAAATCCGATGGGTGAAATGCGTAAAATGCCAGCAATTTATGCAGCAGTATGGTCTAATGGACTTATTGCCGAAGGAAAAGGTGGTCAGAACATCTATGCCAGATTGAACCATGGAGGTTATAATGAAAGTATTTATAATCAATTTGGAGGAAATGCTTCTTTAACCTTTTCACCCATAAAAGATTTGAATTTTTCTTTTGTAGTTTCTTCTTTATTAAACAATAACAAACAAAAACAAGTTAGGAATAAGATACAGTATACTTATTATGACAATCCCAATGTATACATAGGTACAATAAGTTCTGCAGCAAGTAATAGTTTGAGCGAAAGTAGGCCTGATAGTTATCGACTAACATCGCAACTTCTAGGAAATTATATAAAGCAATTTGGGAATCATAGTCTTAATCTAATGTCAGGTTTTGAGAGCTATAAATCCTATAGTGAAGGTATGTCTGCATCTAGCAGCAATATGGAATCTACAACTTTTCCCTTTTTGGACTTAGCTAATAATAATGAACTTGCTGTTGCAGGAGATGCTTATGAAAATGCATATAACTCATACTTCGGTCGTGTAGTTTATAGCTTTATGAATAAATATCTTTTACAAGGTAATGCTAGATACGATGGTTCTTCTCGATTTAATGAAAATTTTCGGTGGGGATTTTTTCCTTCATTTTCGGCTGGGTGGATTTTGTCTGAAGAGGCCTTTATGAAAAATATCGATTTTTTATCTTTTTTAAAGTTAAGAGTCTCGTGGGGGAGGTTAGGTAATGAAAGAATCGGAAATTATCCCTATCAATCAAAGATAGAGTTTGGGAATTCATTATTCTATTCCGGTGGTAGTGTCATATCTGCACAAACAGCAAGGCAAAAAGCTTATGCAATTCGAAATATTTCATGGGAAACAACAGAATCTGTCAATATTGGGGTTGATGCTAATTTCTTTAATAATAAGTTACAATTTACAGCTGATTACTATCATAAAAACACGAAAGATATGTTGTTGAGTTTAGAGATCCCTGATTACATAGGATTGACCAATCCTGAACAAAATGCAGGAATTATGAATACAAAAGGATGGGAAACCGAATTGAGATGGTTTGATAACATAGAGAAATTTAAATATTCTGTTGCTGTTAACTTGTCTGACTTTAAATCTGTAATGACTGAACTGGGAGGTATTGAGTTTCTAGGTGATAAGGTCAAGATTAAAGGTAGCGAGTTTGATGAATGGTATGGGTATAAAACTGATGGATTGTTTCAGACACAGGATGAAGTTGATAATTCACCAACATTGAATCAAAACGTCAAACCGGGAGATATCAAACTATTAGATGTTAGTGGCCCTGATGGTGTTCCGGATGGTATTATTTCTGCTGATTACGATAGGGTTTTACTAGGTGGATCATTGCCAAGATATATATTTGGAGGGAATGTCAATATGGAATATGAGAATTTTAGCTTTTCTTTCACACTTCAAGGTGTAGGAAAACAAGCTGCTCGTAAAACCTCAACGATGGTTCGACCGCTAGAGTCAGATTATGGTAATTTTCCTGACTTCATTGATAATGACTACTGGAGTGTGTACAATACAGATGAGAAAAATTTATCTGTGAAATATCCAAGATTGTCTGCTACAAGTTCTACAAATAACTATTCAATGTCAGATTACTGGTTATTTAATGGTGCGTACCTTCGATTGAAGAATATTACTCTTGGTTATAATTTACCACAATCGTGGCTAAAGAACATTCACATCAAAGAAGTAAGGTTATATGCAAGCGGTGTTGATCTTTTTTCTTTTAACAATTATCCGAAAGGTTGGGATCCTGAAGTGTCAAATACAGGCTATCCTATTACAGCTTCATTTATTTTAGGTACATCAATTAAATTTTAAGGTTATGAAAAAAATATATTTTATAGTGACAATTGGGCTATTGCTTTTATTTAGTTCATGTGCTGATTTAGATTTAAATCCTCTTTCAGAAGCTTCTACTGAAAACTGGTATTCTACCGAAGAGCAATTAGAAATGTCTGTAAACAGCCTATATTATATTAACTTTTGGAGAGTTGATGAAGATTTGTGGACTGATGATTGGATGGATAGAAATACACTGACACCAATTACAGGTGCAACCATGACAAGTGAGTTTCCGTATGCTACGAATACCTGGTCACTTGCTTATCAAGCTATTGCAACAGCGACAACTCTAATAGCTAAAATGGAAAGCATGGATGGAGAAATATTAAAAGATAAACTTGATAGATACAGAGGAGAAGCACATTTTGTACGAGCGTATCAGTACTCGGTATTGATATCGCATTTTGGCGATGTTATTTACTACGAGAATACACCGGATATAGATGAAGCTTATACATTATCAAAGACGAGCAAGGATGTAGTTCTACAAAAAATTTATGAAGACTTTGATCGTGCGGCTTCACTTCTTCCATTACAACATAGCGGCACGGAAACATCTAGAGCTACAAAGGGAGCAGCTTTAGCACTTAAGAGCCGTATAGCTTTGTATATGCACGATTATCAAACAGCAAAAGATGCTGCGAAAGCTTGTATTGATTTAGATATTTATCAGTTGAATCCAGATTTTGAAGAGTTGTTTTTAACTAAAAACGCACAAGAGTCTATCTTTTTAATTCCTCGTTCCGTAGCACAAGGAATTTATTTTAGAGGATCTGCTAGTACTGAAGTTTTATCAGGTGAACGCTTCCACCCTTTTTCAGTACAGCATTACTTACCTAGGAATAATAATGGTTTTATTCAAAATGCTCCCTCTTGGGATTTATTCTGTTCGTATTTATGCATGGATGGATTGCCAATTGATGAGTCTCCTTTATTTAATCCGAGAGATCCATTCAAAAACAGAGACCCTCGTTGTAGTGCAACAATTGTTGAATTTGGGACTAGACATCTGGATATTAGTTATCAACCGCATCCCGATTCACTCAATGTATATAACTACGTTACAAATAGCTTAATCAGAAACAATGATTGTTTGACAAATGCTGAATATGCATCTAATAATGGATTAGCTTGGAAGAAATGGATTGATAATTCATGGACTAATTTTACCGCTGATCCGGATAAAATAATTATTCGTTATGCCGATGTATTATTGATGTATGCAGAAGCTAAAATTGAATTAAATGAAATAGACCAGTCTGTTGTAGATGCAATTAATCAAGTACGTGCTCGTGCCTACAAAGTTGCGCCTTCTGAGACATCTTTGTATCCCGCTGTTATAGCTGGCAATCAAAATGAACTTAGAAAAATAGTACGTATAGAAAGAAGGATGGAATTTGCAAATGAAGGATTGAGATACATGGATATTATTCGATGGAGATTGGCCGAGAAAGTACTAAACAAGAATAACTACGGTATATTGTTACCTATCGCTGATTTAAGAAATAAAGTAGTAAAACCCGGATTGTGGTTTTTCCCAAGTACCCCTGAAATTGATGAAGATGGTATAGCTAATTTTGATCCTTTATTTGAACAGGGGCTAATTAGATTAGTGACTGTACGAAGATTTGATGAAACACGCCAATACCTATGGCCAATACCATCAAAAGAAGTCAAAATTAACCCTAATTTGAAGCAGAATCCAAATTATTAAGAGGAAAAATAAATAATGACAGAAGATAATAAATATGATCTGATTGTTTGTGGAGGTGGTCCTTCCGGTGTTTCCGCAGCGATAACCGCAGCACGCAAAGGAGCCAAAACATTGTTAATTGAACGCTATGGCTTTTGTGGAGGAATGGCTACCGCTGCATTGGTAAATCCGTTTTCAGGACACGAATACACTACTGCCGACGGCACAAAAAATGGTTCGTTGATTGGCGGCCTGTTTAAGGAAATCATCCAAAATCTAAACGACAAGGGAGGCTATGGTTCCATATTATCCCCGGCAGCTTTTGATGAGGAAATACTTAAAATAGTATATGATGAAATGCTTCTCGAAGCGGGAGTGCATATCAAATATCATTCATTTATTAAAGCGATAAAGGCCGAAGACAAAGAAATAAAATCGGTTGAAGTATATAGTAAAGAAGGCCTAAAAGAGTATTTCGGCAAAATGTTTATTGATGGTACGGGAGACGGGGACATCGCCGCCAAGGCAGGATTGAATATTACGGTAGGCAGGCCGGAAGATGGATTGACACAAGCAATGACCGTGAGTTTCAGGATGGGCAATGTAGATAAAGCGGATATGATCAGTACGGGACACATACGAAAAGCAAGAGCATTAGTAGAGCCTTATTTTCAAGAAGCTTTAGCTACTGGTTCTTTGGTTTACCCCTATCGACCTTTTGTTCATTTTTATGATTATCCGCGCGATGGCGTATTGCACTTCAATATGACAAGAATCAATGAGGTCTCCGGATTGTCGGTAAATGATTTAACAAAAGCAGAGATTGAAGGACGGAGACAGGCACATTTAATTGCCGGATGGCTGATAAAATACGTACCATATTTTAAGAAATCATCCATTGAGAAGGTAGCTTGTCAGGTAGGCGTGCGGGAAACAAGGCATATCAAAGGCCTTTATCTAATGACCCAAGACGATATTCGTTCCGGAAGTAAATTTGAGGACGCGATTGTTCGTTCACGGTATTTTATTGATATTCATAATCCCAAAGGAGCGCATGACGTACAACAGTTAAAAGGTACATCGGGGGCTTTGAACCATGATTTTGGACCTCAACCCGGCGATTATTACGAAGTTCCATACCGTTGCATTGTTTCACGAGAATGCGATAATCTATTAGTTCCATGCCGTGCATTGTCTGCTACACACGAAGCTTCAGCCGCTATCCGGGTAATGGCTACCATGCATGGTATAGGGGAAGCGGCCGGAATAGCTGCGGTATTGTGTATAAAAAAAGGGATAAAAGTATATGAACTGGAAGGGACGGAAGTGAGAAGCCAGATTCAATATTTGAATGAATGCCCAGACTTTGATCTTTTGTGGGAAGCAAAATGTGGCTACCCATGGTCTGAAAATTAGATGATCTTTTGAGTTTAAAACAACGATAAATATAAAAATTTATTCACTTATATCAGCAATAATATGATATTAATTAAGTATCAAATAGTAGCAATCTTGTTTACTTTCTTATTCTTCTCTTGTGAGGATAAACCCAACCCAGGACATGAGCCTGAACCTGAACCTGAACAGAATGATTTAAGTCGATTTTATGCTCCAGAAATTCTTAATGTTTCTCTACCTGTAAATCCGTATAACTGTTTGTTTCGTGATAAAGACGGTCAAATAAGATATTATTCGGATGAAGGTTTTTTGTATTCTCTTGATAATGGTCTAACATGGAAGACCAGAAAATTCACCGATGGCGATGCAATGGGTATTAAATATACTGGAAAACGACCTTTAGGTATGAATCCTGTAACGAAGACCTGTATACGTATTGTAAGTGGTGGTGATGGGACTAAAGTGCAACGCTCTGTCGATGGTGCAGATGGTAAATATACTATCGGAGAAGGTACGAGAATTAGTGATCTTCAAATAAATATGATTAGGCAACCTTATTTTTTACCGTCGAATAGAGCGATAATAGTGGCAGCACAAACACCTAGACCAATGCAGGTAGCTGTTTTTCGTTCAGTAGATGATGGTATAACCTGGACATCAACTGTGCTCCCGGTAGGTCCTACTTTTGTCATTCAACCTCCTCATGAAGGACCCCGATTTGAGAATTGGTGCTGTGAGCCTACTGTAGTTGAACTCAACGATGGGCGATTATGGATGCTTGCAAGAACATCTCAAGATGAACACTATGAATCTTTTTCGTCTGATGTGGGGAAAACATGGTCTGAATGGCAACCATCAAGATTTTATGGAACTTTAACAATGCCGATTCTATTACGTCTTTCAGATAACAGAATTGTTTTGTTCTGGAATAACACTACTCCACTACCTGAAGTTGATCGTACGGATTATCCAATTTCAGAAAATATGAAAAATGGATATTGGGAAGATGTTTTTACTAATCGCGATGTTTCTCATGTCGCAATTTCAGAAGATGATGGTAAAACATGGATTGGCTTTCGTGAGTTACGACTAAATCCATATCGTAACGCAAGTAATTTTACTGATTTAGCGGTAAATGATTTTAGTGTACACCAAGGAGAGGCAATGGAATTAGACAAAAATAAAATTCTCGTTGTTCAAGGTCAAAATGAGAGAGTTCGAGAAATGATGATTTTTGATACAGAATGGATTTATGAACCTCGTCGAAGCTCTTCTTTTGAGAACAACCTGGACGATTGGTCAACTTTCAAGTATATTGAAGGTATAAAGGCTCACCACGCCTATAACAGGACTGATGGGCCAAAATTGATTCCACATCCTGATAAACCAGATGCCAAGGTATTACAAGTTAAACATCCCATAGATCCTAATCTAGTCTTTGATAAAGACGGTGCTGTATGGAATTTCCCTTCAGCTGTGAATGGAACTTTTACCACTCGCATAAAACTTCTTCCAAATGGAGGAGGGGCTCAGATATGCCTTTTAGATCGTTGGTTTAATCCTACCGATCCAGTGGTTGCTGATTACTCGATGTATGTTCTTAAAATTCCCGGAAACGGAGATTTAGGAAATAATATAAAACTAATCCCTGGTCAATGGCACGAGATAACCTTTGATTGGACCGATTCTAAGTCTTCAGAGTGTAAGTTGTTGATTGATGGAACAGTAGTTGATTTAAAACTCCCAAATATGCGGTCAAGTATTAATGGAATTAGCTATGTTCATTTTCAAGCTTCATCCGACGAAGAGGATCTAAATGGATTTCTTATAGAGTCGGTCGAAGGAGGAAAAAAATAAAAATACCATTAAAATAAATTCATTATGAAACAGATAGTATTAATTATTACATTATTAATTGGATTTGGAATAAGCAATGCTCAAACATTTCCTGACCAAATGGCTATTGAAATAATCCCGGAAGATTACAGTCAGCCAAGTGAAGTAAGAATTTTAAAAGTAGATGCACTTAAATTTATGCATAGTACTATTCCTATTACAGCAGTAGCACCGGAATTTGATGGGTATAATTTCCTTGCAATGAAAACAAGCGCTTCTTACGCAGGCAAAATAGTACCATCTGCTACAGGAGAAATTTATTTAGTAGCCTCTGGGACTTTAGCGACAACTGCTTTAGTCGATTGGATTAAAACAGACTATGAAGTTAAATATTTTGCTACAAATAGGACAACAACGCTTTATATCTACAAATTACATGTTAATTATGGTGATACGATAAATATTCCTGTTAATAGTAATTTCGCAGGTCTTGCACCTGTAGCAAAAAGTATAACGATAAAAGAAAAGGAAGAGCCGAAAGAAGGCGATATCGATAACTTCGACGATATTACTTTGGAGATTGGTTCAGGCCCAATTACACTTGAAGCAAAAGCAACAGGCAATCGTACTGTTAATTATACCATAGAAGAAGGGAAAGAAAGTGTTGCAACGTTAGAAGGCAACGTGCTGACCATTGTTGGTGTTGGTGAAGCTCAGATAACAGCTAGAGCAGAAGCCAATGATGAGTATGTGATGTCTGAAAAAACCATCACACTCACAATAGTGAGTTATGACTGGTTGTTAGCACCTACTATCGCTATTCACGTTGATACAGTAAAAGTGGTTGGTATTGGTGCCGATGTGTTTAAATATATATATATCAATAATGAGGAAGGAAATGATTTATCACAAGCCAAAGGGGAAGTAACCATTAAGGCAACCTCAGAGGACGAAAAAGAGGTAATTATTTTAAAAATAAACAGATAAAAATCAAAGCGATGAAAAAAACAATGTATACAAGACCAGTTATTCTCCTAATAGGATTGATTTTTAGTTTATCTATCATTTCATGCCAAGATGAAGTAGTAATTGAAGAAATACAATTGGATAAAACTGAAATAGATTTAAAAATTAATGAAAGCACAACTGTTATTATTAAAGGAGGTAATGGAGAATTTAATGCAAAAGCGGAAGACGAGAGTATTGCTACCGTATCGGTTGTAAACAGAGTCATCACTATCAAAGCGGTTAAAGAAGGATCAACCACTGTTACGGTTACAGATAATAAGAATAACACAGCCACACTTGACATAACTGTGAGTTATTCTATCCCTACTCAGTCAAAATTTGTATGGAATAATGAATCTGTGGAATTCGATAAGGCTGGTGGTTATGGAATCTCCATCCTTTCAAATAGTATCGCACTTACCGACCTGAATATCGATAAAAAACAGTATGTGCTTTCATGGACTGGTGGCTTGTCGGAGGGTGAAAAATCTAATGGAAAACTAATGATCTCCGAACAAGGTAAAACAACCCCCGAGACAATAACACTGACTTCCGTAAAAGTGGTTCAGGCTGGCATATCGGGCAATTATATTATATTCAGTGATGGCTACAAAAGTGGTGATTTGTTATTCTATGATCACTAGAAAATCTTGATTTTAATTATACTTTCTAGCGTAATAAGGCTATAGTTTTAGTTCTTTCGGTTTCTTTAAAATGTAATTAAAAATGGAGCCTTTGATGAAAATTATAATCATTAAAGGTTCCATAAACTAACTGTAATGTTGGCTAAATATGATTACATTCAAGAAGATGATCAAAACGAAGTTCACTAAGGTAAATCTCTTTATTTTTTTATTATTTCTGCTTTTGACAAAGTAAATGCATTTACAATGCACACACTCGTCGAAATAATGCCGCACTTTTATACTGTAAAAATATTTAATAAACGGATGAAGCAAAAGTTGTTAATTTTTATTTCACTGATAGTAGTTTATGGAATAAGCAATGCGCAAACGTTTCCTGATCCAATGGCCGTTGAAATCATACCGGAAGACTATGGAAATCCATCAAAAATCACAATTTTTACAGAAGGTGGAAATCCATATACGAATTCCGGTACGGTTTGGGAATCAGTAGCTTCTGATTTCAATGGATTTCAATTTTTCTCAACCAATTCAAACAATACGTATAGAGGAAAAATAGTTCCATCTGGTACGGGCGAGATTTATTTGGTAGCCTCTGGTACTTTAACAATATCAGGTTGGACAAAAACAAGTTACACTGCAAGTTATAGATTATCGGATACACGAACATCACTCTATATTTTTAAAAAGAGTGTCAATTTAGGAGATACGATTCCTATTCCTACTAACACGAATTGGGCAGGATTGTCTCCGTTAGCTCATACTTTAACAATAAAGGAAATAGACCCTTCTACTCTTGCATTGGTAAAATCATCACCTGTTGAAAATGAAGTTTGCCACAATAATTTACAAAAAGAAATCAAATTGTATTTTAACAAAGCCGTTGAATTAGCATCAGGAGAGCTATTGTTGAATGAAACAGTCGTTCCTTTAAACTATTGCCGAGTTGAGGAAAATGTTATATCCATACCTGTAGAGCTTGAAGCGACTTCTTTTGCAAACTTAAACTATACATTTACGGCTTCTACTGGATGTTTTAGAGAGAAAGACGGCACGGATTTTTCCGAAGCCATTACTTTGAATTTTAAAACATCCAAAACAGTAGCATATCCTTCGAATTATGCAGCGAAAATAGATGTGTTTTATAAAAATGTGGGAAGCTTTAATACACGTATGGATATCTATTATCCAAAAAATACAAATAAAACTGTGCCAATAATTATAAGATTTCATGGAGGAGGTTGGAAATCCGGTCTTAAAGAAGATTATACAAATTTTAATATTTATTTTAATCAAGGATATGCTTTGGCCAATGTTGAATATCGACTGACAGGGGAGGCAAAAGCCCCTGCGGCAGTTGAAGATGCACGTGCGGCGATGATTTATATTCTACATCATGCAGAAGAGCTTAACATAGATAAAAGAAAAATTATTTTGCTCGGAGGTTCTGCTGGAGGACATTTGGCTTTAACTGCTGGATATTTACAGAATAACCGGATATATGACAGTAATACAGCACCCTATACAGATGAAATTAAAGTATTGGCTGTGGTTAATAAATATGGTATTGCGATGCCAAGTGATTTAATGACTTATTCTTCTTTGCTGGAATGGCTCGGTCCAAATGTAAACAATAAAGAATTTATAAAATCCCTATCCCCTGTTGATTTAGTTTCAACAAACACTCCGGCTACTTATATTGTACATGGAGATGCCGATCCAACCGTTCCATATAAACAATCACTCTTATTACAAGCGGCATTGCAGGAAGCAAGCCTTAAGCACCAATTCACAACAATACCCGGTGGCGGTCATGGTGGTTTCTCTTCTGCTTACAATGCACAGATTGACAAAGAGGTAATTTTGTTTATTAATGATGCAATTCGAAGCGTAGACGACGAAACCGAAGAGTTAGTTAACTATGACTGGTTGCTAGCCCCTGCTATTAACATTCTAGGCAATATCGTAAAAGTGGTTGGTAGGGATGCCGACAAGTTTACCAATATAACCATTGATGATGCTATAGGAAACGACTTATCAGCCATTGAAGTTGACGAGGATGTGAAACTAAAAGCTATTGACGGAAAAGGACAAGAGATACGTTTGGTTATAGAAGGTGATGTCAAGTGAAATTCAGAGGTCCATCAATTATAAACTTGTCGAAAACATAATGACTTTGCTGCATTTACAGCATGATTACAAACTCCATTTTAAATACGATATTACTTATGCATATTTTTATTAAAAAACTTTCTTTGACTCTTGTTATTATATTAGTTGTTTTTTTCCACGCAGTTGGACAAATAAAGACAGATAAATCTCCTAAGCTTTTTAAAAGTGAAGGATTACGATACCATTGGAACTTTGAATTTCCGGAAAGAGCTTTGCTTAATGGAGTAAATAAAGTTGAACAAAACAGGCTAAGCATGAACGGAGAAGTAGAATTTGAAAATGGATTGGCAAAATTTTATGATACCACAAATGATGGTTCATCTTTAGAGGCAAGTATTAATCATACATTTCAGGGAGGTTTGACTCTCTGGATGCGGTTTTTAATACCAGAAGTGGAAAATAAAGCGGATAATGATTCAATTCATTTACCATTTCTAGATTATGAACCGTTCCGATTATTTTTATCTACTTCACAGAAGGACCAATATAAGTATGGTATTGGTTTACACTTGAAACAGGAAAGCATGGATTATCTCTTGGAACCTCCTTTTCAACACAATCTACCAGAAGGTTCGTGGGTACAATTGGCATTGCTACTTGATAAAAGTAGGAAAGGTAAAGTAACAGTAAAACTTTACTATAGATTAGAGAGATCGAATTACGGAGCTAATAACTGGACATATATTGGAAGAATTGTTGCCCCAGTTGAGATTCAATTAGGAAATATATTAGAATTCGGAATTTTACAATGTCGCAAAGATGAGATAACAAGTTTATTTGTTGATGAAATAAGATTATATGATAAGGTGTTTCACTTGGAAGAGTTGATTGATTTATGGCCTGTTTATCAATGCTTTGATCCCTTAGAAGAACGACCACCTGGGGTCATTATTGATTATAGTCCGGCGAAAACAAGAAGATTTATTGCAGGGTCTCCCTCTATAGTAATATTGGATGACGGCACCTATATAGCTAAAGGTGATGACTATGGTCCGGGTGTAGGTATTAGTGAATTATGCAGAGTGTACAAATCGACTGATAAAGGAAATACCTGGACTCAAATATCGGAGCTTGAGGGTATCACCTGGGCTAGTCTATTTGTTCACAATCAAGACATTTTTATGTTAGGTACTAGCGCAGGCCATGGTTTAGGACACGTAGTTATTGTCAAATCTGTCGATGGGGGGTATACTTGGACGAAAGCTACTGACTCCCTAAATGGCAAACTTACATCGGATCTGTCTTATCACACGGCTCCGGTGCCGGTAGTTTTTCATAACGGAAGAATATGGCGAACAATGGAAGATGAGAAAGGTCCTGGAGGTTGGGGAACAAATTTTCGAGCATTTATGATGAGCGCGTCTCTCGAAGATGACTTATTGAAAGCTAGCAGCTGGACATTGTCGAATGCATTGGCTTATGATTCTTCCCGATTAAATGGAAATTTCAAAGGTTGGTTGGAGGGTAATACCATTCTTGGACCTCATGGTAATATAGTCAATCTGTTGAGGGTTTCTATGGCAAAAGGAGGGGGCAAAGTTGCATGGATCAATTATAACGAAGAGGGCACTATCGGAATTTTCGACGAGAGGAATGGTTTTATCGATTTTCCGGGAGGAAGTACAAAATTTCACATACTGTATGATGAAAAAACCAAGTTATATTGGGCTCTGTCGAATGCAGTACCAGAGAAACATAAAGGTAAAGCGTATAAAGAAGAAATGACGAGAAATACTTTGGTATTAATGACTTCAAATAACTTAGTGGATTGGTCAATCCAAAAAACGTTACTTTATCATCCAGATGTTGCAAAGCATAGTTTTCAGTACCCGACATTTGTAATTGATGGGGAGGATATAGTCTTTGTGGCAAGGACTGCCTATGATGATGGTAAATCAGGAGCTTATAAACAACATGACGTTAATTTTTTTACTTTTCATCGAGTAGAGAACTTTCGGAAATTATCCGAAAAATAATTATTAGTGTCTATTAGAAAATATTGCTGTTTTTCTAAAAACATATATTTAATATGTGGGGAATGAATGGTATGGTTAATTAAATCATTCTAATCGCAATAGAAGTAAAACTGTTTCTGATAGAAGCTGTAGTTCCCCATAATTATTACGATAAAACAATCACATAATAAGATCATTTAAATAAGTTAAAAGCACTTCAAATTGAAATATAATGAATTTACCATTGGTTGATCTTGCAATTATTGCTGTCTCTATAATAGCTATTGTTATTTTTGGGAGTTCTTTTGTTCGGAAAAATCGTTCAAGTACTGATTTTATGGTTGCAAAGAACTTTGCGCCGGGATGGGTTATCGGTTTATCTTATTTGGGAACCTATCTAAGTAGTAATACATTTATCGGCGTTGTCGGAATGTCTTTTGGCATGAATTGGAATTATTTTGTTTTCAGCTTGGCCATTCCGATAGCCATTTTGATCTGCTCAAAATACTTTATTCCTTTTTATCGCAATGGAGGTGAGATTTCCGCATACACACACATGGAAAAACGGTTCGGTGTGTGGGCGCGTATATATTGTGTCGTTTGTTATTTGCTGATTCAGTTTTCACGAATAGCGACAATAACCTTGGGTGTAGCCATAGCTCTTAATGGTTTGACAGGATGGAGTATGGCTTCAATAATAATAGTTTCTGGCGTATTAATTACGTCGTATACTGTGATGGGGGGAATGAAAGCGCTAATATGGACAGAAGCGATTCAGACCGCAATTATTTTTTTAGGTGCTGTATTGCTTTTAGTTGTTATTCTTGTTGATATTCCTGGTGGAGCCGATAATGCATTTAAGATTGCAATTGAGAATTCAAAGTTTTCACTTGGATCATTTAAATTATCATTTTCTGAATCTACATTTTGGGTAGTTTTTTTATACGGGTTATTTATGAATATCAAGGCTTTCGGGTTTGACCAAACGTATGTTCAACGCTATCATACGGCAAAATCAGACAAGGAGGCTCGTAAATCCTTATGGTTTGGAGGTATGCTTTACGTACCAGTTTCGGCATTGTTCTTTTTCATCGGCACCATGCTGTTCTCCTATTATCAGGCACAACCTGAATTATTAAATGATCTGAAACATAAGTCAGTGATTGCTTCGATGAAGGGACAGGTAACAGTTGATGAAGGTACCACGTTTGACACTATGGTAAATGAAAAGATGACCTCTCTAACTATTCCTGATGTTGCCGACCAGGCACTGCCTCATTTTATGGGATCTGGCAAGTTACCAGTTGGAGCTGCCGGATTTATTATTGCTGCTATTATTGCTGCTGCAATGAGTACACTATCAGTTTGCCTAAACAGTTCATCAACTGTTTTTTACGAAGATATCTACAAAAGGTATCTACGTCCGAAAGCAACGGATAAAGAAGGATTGGCTGTTCTTAGAATTGCTACTGTTTTAGTCGGAGCAATAGGAACTGGTTTTGCACTATCAATGGTCGGCATTCAAAGCATTCTTGCAGCATGGTGGCAGTTAACAGGGATCTTTGGAGGCGCTATGCTTGGTTTATTCCTTCTTGGTTTTATTGTAAAGAATGCAGACAAGGCTACAGCAATTATTTCTGTCGTTGTAGGAGTACTCGTAATTTTATGGATAACTCTTTCACCAAAACTCCCGGAATACCTACAAAGTCCATTCCATACTTATATGAGTGTTGTTATTTCAACATTGACTATGTTCCTTGTTGGATTAGCAGTCAGTCAATTTAAAAATATGAAAATTTTAAAATAATATCTGATAATCAAACTTCTTTTCAAAGGTTATTCACCCATCCACAGTTAAAAATTAAAATATAATGAAAAAAATCAATACACTGATTACGGTAATTTTTTTGTCAAGCTGTTTATTTTCGATAGAAAAAACAGACATAGCAATAATTCCTATGCCTACCACTATAGTGAAAGGAGATGGTTTTTTCTCATTCAATCAAGACACGAAAATTTACTTATCAAGCAATATGACGGGGTTGAAAGTTTCTTCAAAATTTTTGTGCGAGTTATTTGGTCAATCTTCCGGTATTGAACTTGTTGAAACAAAAATAAAACCATTAAAAAACTATGTTGGGCTTATCATTGACAATAATCTAGACGATAATTATTATGAGCTATCAATTAATAATAATCGAGTGGTTATTCGTGCTAATAGTCCACAAAGTATATTTTGGGGAATACAATCGCTACGCCAAATATTACCTGCGGAGATCGAAAGTCCAATTCCACTATGTCAAACTGAATTGAAAGTTCCTAGTGTAGAGATTACAGATTTTCCTCAATTTAATTACCGTGGTTTGATGCTAGATGTCGGAAGACATTTTTATCCTGTCGATCAAATTAAGAAGATCATTGATTTGATGGCTTTATATAAACTTAATAAATTTCACTGGCATTTGACTGATGATCAAGGATGGAGAATAGAAATAAAAAAATACCCACTACTGACAGAGGTCGGTAGCTGGAGAAAGGAAACTGTTATCGGTAAATATCCTGTTGGAACTAAAGAAAGAGATCGGAAGTATGACTGCACGCCGCATTATGGTTTTTATACTCAAGATGAAATTAAGGATGTTATAAATTATGCCCAAGAGCGGTTTATAACTGTTATACCTGAAATAGAGATGCCTGGCCATGCTACAGCAGCTCTTGCTGCTTATCCGGAATACGGATGTACAGGAGGACCATATTTAGTCTCTTCAAAATTTGGGGTTCACAATGATGTTTTTTGCCCGAAAGATACTACTTTTCAATTCTTGGAGGATGTATTGACAGAAGTTGCAGACTTGTTTCCTAGTGAATATATTCATATTGGTGGTGATGAATGTCCAAAAATTCGTTGGAAAAACTGTGTGCATTGTCAGAGATTAATAGAAAAAGAAGATCTAGTGGATGAAAAAGAGCTTCAAAGTTATTTTATAAAAAGAATTTCAAGATTCTTAAATAATAAAGGAAAATCGATTATCGGTTGGGATGAAATACTTGAGGGTGGATTAGCACCAGGCGCTACCGTTATGAGTTGGAGAGGAACTGAAGGTGGAATTACAGCAGCTAAGAGCGGCCATGACGTAATAATGTCTCCAAGACAATATTGTTATTTCGATTATTATCAATCGAAAGACAAATCGGAACCATTTGCTATCGGAGGTTTTGTACCAGTAGAAAAAGTCTATAGCTATAACCCAATTCCAGAGGAACTTCCGGTGGAACTTTCAAAGCATATTATTGGTGTACAGGCGAATGTGTGGACTGAATTCATTGCAACCTTTGATAAAGTGCAATATATGCTATTACCTCGTATGTTAGCCATTTCAGAAGTGCAGTGGACAGCTCACGAAAAAAAGGATTATACTAATTTTTTAGATAGAACCAAACTTCATAAAAAGAGGTTAGATATTATGGGTTTAAATTATGCAAATCATATTTTCATGTAAAATGCTGATTTAATTTATGTAGAATAAATTAATAGGATAGTTCGCTATAAATTTCGTGTAGCGACATGCAAATAGCCTTGGATTATGTGGAATGAAATATTGAATGTTAAATAAATATTTTGTCGAAATGTCGGTATGAGAATAATAATCTTCTTCTTTTTAGTTGGAATAAATGGATTCTATACTCGTGCGCAACAAATTCGGCCATTGGCTGATACTTACACGGTGGTATATGAATCGCCCAATCCTAATTATTTTTATGCATATAGCCCTGGTATTGTCCGGTTGAATAGTGGTAGGATTATAGCCACTTACGACGTGTCAGGAAAAGAGGTGCCTGTACGTGAGAGAGGACGGATTAGTATATCCGATGATGGCGGTAAAACATGGCAACAAATGGGAGCATTTCCGTTTATGCACGCTAGGCCTTTTGTGTCTGGAAACTCTATTTACGTGCTTGGTCATAACCGCGACTTGATAATAATTCGGTCTGATGATGATGGAAAAACTTGGTCGGAACCTGTGAAATTAACAGAAGGACAAGACTGGCATCAAGCACCCTGTAATGTGCACTATGCGAACGGTTGTGTATATTTGGTCAT
>JAQWBH010000327.1 GCA_028707405.1 Parabacteroides sp.
ATTGGTCTGAATTAATGATCAACTTCTGGATTGAGAGAATGAATGCTGAAATGGTAGGTGTATCAGAGAAACCTGATGGATCACCACGATATTCTTCTGGTGCACTTCGTAGAAGTTTTACTGTTTCGTTAATGAGACAGGCAGGTGGAAATACAGCAAAGATCTCACACATGTTTGAGCATTACGGTATGTATTTAGATGGCGGTGTCTTCCCGGGAACAAAAGGAAGTGGTGGACAAAATAGAGTTTCAAATTCAAACAGAATTCCAAAGCCATGGCGAGCAAAGAAATATTGGTACAGTCAGCGAAGATTACAGGAAAAAATGGTAGAACTCACCGGACAGGATTATTTAAGGAGTGTATCTTATATTTTGCGAAGCGCTGGAAAATAAACCTTCTTTTTGAATTTGTACGTATTGAATGAATTGAGCGGTCTGCAGTGATGCACACTGCTTTTTTATTGTCTTTTTTAGCATATAAGACCATTGTTATTTTTGATAAAAATAATATTACAATGACTTTCGAAGAACTTTTACTCGCTCTGGAAGAGCACAGCAATTTAATTTCCAATGAAACAAAGATAGGTCACAACACAAATGTCAGAGTTGGACTTTTAGGTAAAAAAGTTGCGGAAATACTTCGCAAACAAGGTGACGCTGGTGAACGATATCTTAGTAAAATAGATGATGATATAGCTAAGGGTATAATTACATTTCTCAAAGGAATAGTTGTTGGTGATTTCAACTCCGGCCTGTTTGGATCAGGTGGAGCAATAAGGAATATTAACGGAACAACTGTAGCAGAATTTGATCAGCTATTGATAAGACAAAGAGCAGAATTCCTTTCTGTATTAATTCACCAGGCTAAACATATAGGTGGTGAGCTTATTCTCAGTGCTGCTGAAATGGTCTGTATAAAGATGGAAGAAACAACCGATTTCTATAGATGCTATTTCGATGCTGATGGCGGTAAAGTTGTAAATCTTTTCGAGAATACTGACTATGCAAGACATCAAGTATTTACAGGCAACAAGCAAAAGTTCTACTGGAGAAAAGTAGTTGCTGTTGGTCCCGATTATATTGAACTTAGTAAAACAGATGCTGCAGTTAATTCTGATGTTCCTGCAGCTGGTGAATATATATTTCAACTCGGTTCTACAAATCCAGAAAGGCAGGGAGCAATTATATTAAGTACAGTAGGTGATGATGCGCCAAGCATAAAGCAGTATGTAAACATAGACACTTACGCTTTGTCAAATGAGAATGAGTATACTGTCTTTTCAAGAAAAGGTAATAAAATTCAAGGAAAAACAGTATTTCGCTCAGATGGCTTAAATTATGATGATTGGGCTAATGCCACATCTCAGGACATACAAGACACCCAAGCAGCCGCAAATGCAGCAGAGAAAAAAGCGCAACAAGCGATAGATGAAGCAGCAGCTAACGTTGTTGATTACAACACAAAGTTTGCAGAAATACAAGCTCAGGTAGATGGAGAGATTTCAAATTATAGCTATCCGTACAAACCTACATTGTTAAATTATCCTGCATCTGAATGGATTACCAATGAAATTAAAGACAGACACGTAGGAGATACATTTTACAACTCTCAGCCTTATGTAGATGCTGAGACTACTCCAGATGCAGGTAAAGCATGGAGGTTTGTTAAAAATGCAACAACTTATTCGTGGACTCCCATTGCAGACAGCGATGCTGTCAAAGCATTACAAGATGCGGCAAAGGCTCAAGCGATGGCAGACGGTAAAAGCACAACTCACTTTTTTAAACCGGACACACCTAAAGCAGACGGTTACTGCTACAAGTTTGGTGATATGTGGGTGCTTAATTCAGATATGGTTCTGAACGGCAACACCTATAAGCAGGGTGAAATCTTAACAGCTACACAGGACAGTACAACGTATAATCAGTTGCATTGGGGGAAGAAGATAAGGTATACAGATGATACGGCAGTTGATAATTTAGAGATTGGTGGGAGGAATTTAGCTCATTCCGAAAACATAGCTTACCGTCATGGAACACTGACTAGTAATTCGACAAAGAACATAAGTGGAAATGGTGGATGGTATATAGATATACAAGCTGGGTTTTTACCAAACACAACCTATACTATCTCAAATAAAAAAATTATAAATGAGGGTGGTAGAGGAGAAACTTTAGACGTGAATATTTACGATGATAATATAGTAGTTCCAGTGCAGGCCATAGGTAGTTTTAGTAGTGGTGGGATAAGAACATTCACAACATCTTCTAATGTAAAAGAGACAGACCGTATGCTTATATATGTATCTATGGCCGCTATAACTAATTTTGAAATTCATGAATTCAAACTTGAAAAGGGTAACAAAGCCACCGACTGGACGGAAGCACCCGAAGATGTAGAAGCCAACATTGAAACAGCCAAAACAGAAGCAGAAAACGCTGCAAAAGCACATGCTGATACAAAGGCAGAGGCAGAACGTGTATTGGCAGAAGCCTATGCAGACGGTAAAGTTTCAGCAGAAGAACAGGCACGTATCGATGATGTAAATGTTAAACTTGCAGCAGCAAAGGCATATGCAGATGCACAAGATGCGCTATTAAAAACTCAACAGGAAGCCTACGCCGACGGGGTTGTATCAACAGCAGAGCAAGCCGCTATTGACGCTGCAAAGGATTATGCAGATTTAAAGAAAACAGAAGCCCAAGCTTATGCGGACGGTATAGTTTCAGATGAGGAAGCTAGAGCTATTGCTGATGCCTTAGACAAGTTCAATGCTTCGAAAGCACATGCGGAAACTCTGGTCGATAATTTAGAGATTGGTGGGAGGAATATGATTCCAAACGGCAATTTCGCAAGAGAATTGGATGGATGGAGTACATGGTCGTATGCAACCAAATTGTCTAAAACTGCTCCAGGAGTATATCTAATTCATAGAGCAAATATAGCTTTAACAGATGCAATCGGTATTACAAAATCAGAAACTGACATAAGCTTAATTGAAGGGAACGATTATGTGTTATCTTTCAAGTCCTTTCGTTATTATGGAGGCGCACCAAACTATGTATATTTGATACATGCCGATGGTAATTATGGACTATCTTCAATGGTTGAGGATGTTGGTGGTACAAACTTACAAGTTCTTACTGGTAATCAGTCGAGAGCTCGACAATTTCAGGCGAAGTTTAAGGCTCCAAGAACAGCTAATAACTTTGGGCTTTTAATCGGAACGTCATTTGGTCCTGCAGATAGTCAGTATGGTATATATATTGGTGAAATAAAACTCGAAAAAGGCAACAAAGCAACCGACTGGACAGAAGCACCAGAAGACGTTCAGGCGGAAATAAACACAGCTAAACAGGAAGCCCTAACCGCAGCAGGGAACGCACAAACCACAGCCAATTCACTCAAAGACTTCACGAATACGGCTTTCAGGGATGGAGTTATTGATCGTTCAGAAAGTGTGGCAATAGAGAAGTATAAAAACTCTCTTAACGAGGCAATGTCAAAAGCTGAAGCATCCTATAACAAGGTATATTTAAACACGTATCTTCCTGAAGGTACTGCTAAAACATCGCTTTTAAATGCAAAAGTTAATTTGTGGGGACAAAGAGATACGCTTTTAAGTGCAATCAATACAGCCATTTCAGGAGGCATAACTACACCTGCTCAAAAAACAGCGGTTGATAACGCTTTTAGCACTTTCAACAATTTGATGACTGCATTCCAGAACGCTTTAGAAGAAGCCAACAAATCTATACAAGCAAAGCTGGATGCTCTCTCGACAGAAAAGGTTGACAATTTGCAAATTGGGGGGAGGAATATGATAATTGGCACTTCCGGCATAGAAGTAAAAGCAACAACTAATGTTGTGGATGGATCACCATCAAGTAGAATTTATATTATTTATGGATTCTCTTTTAAGGCTAATCAATCTTACACTATCTCACTTGATTTAAAAGCAGAAGAGGGTATCACAAGACTGAACTACAACTTCTTAATGGGGACTGATGGGTTAGGAAACATTAATATAGGAAGTTTACCCATAGTTGATAATAATGAATGGGGTAGGTACTCCTTGACTGTTAAGTTTGATGTTGATAGGATTGGGGATTTAGTGTTAGCGGCTGATAGTAGGGCTTCAGAGGTGGGCAAAGGTCTTGATTATTATGGGAGGTATTTTAAACTCGAAAAAGGCACCAAAGCAACCGACTGGACAGAAGCACCAGAAGACGTGGACAAAAAAATATCCGATGTGGATGCCAAAGCAGCAGAAGCCCAAGCCAAAGCCAACAAATCAGCAGCAATTACGGATAAATTCGCAACCGAAATAAACGGTGGACTTATAACAACAGTAATGATGTTGTTAAGGGAAGTAAACAGTCAAATAAATACAGCCGGATTTTCAGGCATTCAGGGAGCATTACTGGATCAGCCGTCTTACTGGTCAGGTGGAACGCACATACAAGCCCAGGCGTTCGTTCCTTTCGTCAAAAAATTGGAAAATGAACAATCAACGACTTTAGCTGAGTATAATAATCTCCCATCCGTTGTAATTTTGCATAATGGGGCTGCAAAAATAGGGCATTTCATAGTTTTAACAACAGGGGAGATATTAATTATTGATAAGAACACTGGTGCAATTAAACTTAAATTCAGCACATCAGATTTGCCGGCAATTGCTGATCTTATAGCCGGGACTAATTCGAGTGGTAGCACACCAATTGGGGCAGGCGTAGCATCAAATTCAAGTAGTCAGGTAGTTTCCGGGAGTACCCAAATCACAAAAAACGGAGCAACAGCAACATTTAATGGTACATACATTTCAATCAGTGCAACCGGCAAGGTACAAACAAACGGAATTGAATCTTTCGCTGAGGCAGTATTGTATGCAAGAAAGGATGGTGTACGACTTCATAGATTAGCTACATCAATAGTTGATTTTCATAGCGAAGTATATGAAGAAAAATATAATGAATGGCCACCGATTCCACGTAGTTTTATTACAGATGCTGGCACATATACATTTGAATTAGTTGTACATACTGAGGGGCTTGTGTCAAGCGCAACAGCTATCACAAGTTCAACAAACTTTAGCTGGAAGCATGTAGTTGCTGGCGTCAAGCAACAGCAGTATGCAAAAGACGGAATGATGTTCTTTTATTCAAACAGACATTTTTATTTTAATGAATTAACAGGACTTGACGTTAAAGAGAGTGATTCAAGTAAATTCAATATGCCGGGAGTGCTGGCGGCGGGGAGTTCTACATCTGGAGGCATTCAATCTAATGTATGGGGAGCAAAGTCAAGTACAATAAATATAACACCTATCATGGGCACGGACGGCTTTAAAGTTCCATTAAGTAGTTTGTCTCATAGTAATTACGTAGTACAGATAACTCCACACACTAATACGACGTTCAGAGTGGGCACAAAAACAAGTACTTATTTTGAGGTGTATGGTACGGGTGGATTTGATTACGTTGTTATCGG
>JAQWBH010000328.1 GCA_028707405.1 Parabacteroides sp.
GGAAGATAGGAAAGGGTGGGGCTCGTGTGCAACTCGATAGATTTTTTCCGTTTGTTCAGTGCGATGCTGTCTATCGTTACTCTTCCCGGGCGGAGCATCGTCTCCCGATAGATATTGGTCAATGATTTGCCGAATTTTTCATTCAGGGAGTCTTTTGTATTATGTTGAGAGAAAGAAGAAAAGGGTAAGGCCAGAATACATACAATTAAAAAAAATATTTTGCGCTGATTCATATTGTGATAATTCTTGACATATGTGCCATGAATCAACATAAATGACATTTTGTTCATGTTTGTCGGTGTTGTTGATAAATTTCCTGAAACACGCTTCTAAATAACAGAAATGTTGCGTTACTCAGATTAATCTTGTAATGGCTTATAATAGTTTTTTTACCAGCTATTACAAAAATAGTGAAAAAGAAATGAATGTTTCAATTTTCAACCACTTTGTTTGGTCTTTCAATGAATGGCCATCTATATTGACTTCCCTTTCAGATTTGAGTATTAAAGAGGAATGGAAAAGTAAAGCGGACAATATTTTATTGTGTAGAGTGATTATTTCATTGAAAAGGGCTATCTATAATACCTATAGTCTCAAATGTTCACATAATTGCTCCAAAATAACTAAATGGATTCAGGCATAGAGAAAAAGATATTTAAAGACGTCCTTTTCAATGAAATTCTAAGTAGAGTTATTTCCAACCCTGATTCTGTTCCAACTGCGGATTGAGCGAAATTTGATCAGATGGGATCGGATACCAGTAATGTTTTGAATTATAAAGTCGGGATTTATTTTTTCTTCCGTCAATATAAGTACCCACTTTTTCGACAGATTTATTATAGGGATCATTCACTATATTAGCTCCCAGTAATATTTCCGGATAAACGGAAGAATCTAATTTGTCAAGCTGGTGCCAGCGGATAAGATCCCAGTAACGATTCCAGTTATCGAACATCAGTTCTGTACGCCGTTCTCGCCTAATTTCCCAAGTTAGATCATTAACGTTCATATTGTTGGCTGGATCCGAAAAACCTACTTCGACAGTTAATGGAGGCAGACCTGCCCTTGCTTTTAACTTGTTAACTGATATATCCAGATCATTCTGGGTCACATTGCCTAGTTCAGCACAAGCTTCAGCGTATTGCAAATAGACCACAGACAACCAGAAAATAGGTGCATGCGTAAAATTCTGTCCCGTCTGATTCCTGTACATATTTTCCAAACTCTTGTTGTCATACTTGCTTACACCATAACCGGTAGAAGAGGTCATGGACATTCCGCTTCCAAATCGAGTGAATCCTCTGTCCACATAACAAAGAGCAGTATCAATCGTTGCTGAAAGTCGCAAGTCACGTACCTTCAGGAGGTGTGTAATGGAAAGGACTGTATCAGGCAACTCTTTCCCTGCAATTATCTTTGTCCCGACATACATTCGGGCAGCATCATCCCTGCTAAGTGTGGTTAGAGCCATCGGTTTGCCGTCCGTGAAGAGATAAGATTCAAAAGCATTTTTGGTCATTCCGCTCAATTGGGTAGATGAACAGGTATAGTCTATCAATGAGTGCTGCAATACATTCTGTTTATATGCCTTATAAAAGATCATTTCTGGATTGTTTGCCAGATTGATGGAATTGTAATTTCCCTGATAGGATTTGTTCAACACATACTTTCTGTTCATCAGATAGACTGCAGCACTCTTTGTTTCGTTTAGAAATTTATTAGCTCCTGTCATATCTGGTGCACTTTGACCATCTTCTGCTTTGCGATATTTCCGAAAGGTACCTTCAAAGAGACAGATTTCAGCTTTCATTGCATAAGCCACATCACGATTTAGAGTTGTTTTGGAAGCATTGTCATACATATGTTCACATGCATAATTTAGATCATCTAATACATTGTCCATAACCAAATCTCTGTTTTCACGAGTACCGTACAGGTATCCATCGTCTTTAATATCAAGTGATTTATCAATCCATGGAACATCTCCGTAAGATCGTACCAGCTGATAATAATGCCAGGCTCGCATCAGTCGGCCAACCCCTGTCCAGTGATTTTTAGCCTCATTGCTCATTTCCATTTTTTCCACATTTTCCATCAAAATGTGAGCTCTTCTAATTTCTATCCATCCATCACTCCAAGTACTGCTGCTTGCCGGAACATTTTGGTAGGTCCAGTCGGCAAAACTGTTACCTGCTTGATCATCGGAAAGAGTTTTGAAATAGAACAATCCGGCTCCACCCGCATTTCCGTAGCCGGTAAAATCCTGATAGAATGTATTGGCATATCCTTTTACGTTATTTTCGCTGGTCCAAAAGTTATCATTGGTAAATGTATCAAGTGGTCCTTTGTCTAAAAAATCGTTGCATGCAGTAAAAAGCATGACAAATAGACAGATATTAATTATTTGTATTTTCTTCATTTTTTTTCCATTTTAAGAGATTTGAAATTTAAAATGTCAACTGAACCCCCATGGAAATAGTTCTGTACATGGGATCAATTCTTCCCCAGGTAGCATTTCCTAAACTGACTCCTTCTTCTTTATCATTTACTTCCGGATCGACAGGTGCATTACTTCTGTTAATTAATTCCATTAAATTATTTGCACTGAAGTATACTCTAATCTTTTGCATATTGATTTTTGAAGCTAACGGTGTTGGTAATGAATAGCCAAACGTTAAGTTTTTAAATCTTAAATAGGCCATATTCACAATATACCTACTTTGGGGATAGAAGTTGTGATTTCCTAATTCCAGTACAGATATGGTTCCTCTTCCCGCATTCCCAGGAAACAGTCGTGGAAAATCAGCATTCGAATTGGGATTCTCCTCAGTCCAGTAACTGGTCTGGTTTGCGTAAATGGCATCAGCACCACGCATCAAAGGCATTACAAATGCACTTTGTGTCCATACGGCACGCTTTCCGACACCTTGAAAGAAAAGATCGAGATCAAATCCCTTCCATTCACCTCCTACACGAAAGCCATACTGATATCGCGGTGTAAAATTACCAATCACTTTTAAATCACCGTGATCATCAGCCGTCCCTTTTCCTCCACTTATGATTCCATTACCATCCATGTCTTTGAATTTTACATCACCGGGCCCAAATACAAAAGTGCCTTGTTCTAGATCTTTCTGAGATGCAATACCGGTTTTGTAACTCCCGTCGGCATTAAAATCATCTTTGGTGAAAAAACGATCTGTTTCAAAGCCCCAAATATCTCCATATCGTTTTCCGCTGTAATTCTGATTAAGTAACTTGGTATCGTTTTCCCATTTTACTACATCGGTCACAAAGTCTCCTATATTGGCATTGGCATAGAGGGTCCATTCTTTGAATCGATGTCGCCAGTCCATATTCAGTTCCCATCCTCTTGTTCGCAATGTGCCCGCATTGACGTAAGGAGCAGGAGCTCCAAGTACCTGCGGCATAGTCTGCCCTGGGGCCAGCATATCTTTTGTAGTCCGCTGATACCAGTCGAAAGAGCAATTCAGCTCATTATTGATAAATCCCAAATCAACACCAATATCCAAGGTCTGAATACGTTCCCATTTCAGCGTTGATGAAACCAGTTTAGGTAAATCATAGGCTACCACCTTGGTTCCGTCGTCGGCAAGCCAATAGGTTTTGTCGGTTGATCTCTTGGCCATTGTTGCCAGATACATATTGCTGCCAACAGCCTGATTGCCTATCTCTCCATAGGAAGTCCGAATCTTTGCATTAGCGATGATATCCCGCAGTGAATCAAAAAACGGTTCTTCACTAACTCTGTATCCTGCTGATGCGGAAGGGAAAAAGGCCCAGCGATCGTTTGCTGGAAAGCGCGATGAACCGTCATAGCGACCGTTTAGTTCCAGCAACCATTTTCTGTCATAATCATAATTGAGACGACCAAAATAGCCGGCAGTTGCCCAGTGTGAATGAGCACCATCAACGTATTGTGTACCGGTAGCAAGATTAAATTCCGGTAGGTTATAGTCAAGGAGATCTTCTCTTTTTGAGAAGTGATTGTAATATGTGCCGCTTTCTGCATTGGCGCCAATCATGAAATTGAAATGGTGGTGATCTAACAGGTTTAGTTCATAATTACCATATACATTGAGGGCAAATGACCTGCTCTGACTTGATTTTTGTTCCAACCATGAATTTTTGGTGTAATTAACAGGTATTGTAATTGCGCCGCCCCAAGAATTCCAACCACCCAAGGGGATATAGGCAGCTTTGTAAGTATAGTTCTCTACATTATGTGTGTAATCTGCGTTCAGCGTGAGGCCTTTAGCTAATGTAGCTTTTGCAAAAGTACCCATTCGCACAAAGCTGTTGTTGTCGCTCCATTCCCCTGCCTGTTTGCGATAGGCAATGTCATTTCGAAAGTCTGTTCCCTGGTATGTTCCATAAGGTCCAAAGAAACTTCCCCAGCGCCACATATATTGATAAGTGGTCCTTCTGCTTGCCGGACCCTTAAAATCTTTGTTGCTGTAATTAAAACGGGCTCCGATCTGTAACCACTCTCTTACATCATTTGTTACATTAAGCATGGCTGTCCACTTGTTCATTTTTTCGGGGTAAAACTGCATTACTCCCTCATCGTGATTGTGTCCCACAGACATATAATATGATGTCTTTCCACTTGTCCCCTGCACTGAAAGATTGTGACTTTGGGATGGTTTCCATTTTCTGAACATGATATTTACTACGTCCCAGTCGGCAAAATACATTCCTACACCATTGTCGTCCAGAACAAAATCACCCAGTTGTTGGCTGTTGTCCTCAAGAGCATCGCTGCTGCCTAATATCATTTCACGGTATCCTGCTTTTTTCCCGTTATGCTGGTCTCTCCATTTTTCGGCGTAGGGTAACATATCATCCAAATACATACCAAACAGTTCATTAGCAAGTCCCGCACGTTCATTTGCTGCGATCAATGCTTTCAGTTGGCTGGGAACATCGGGATAATCCGGCAGCATGGTGGGAGTATCCCATGCAAAATTGTTGGTGTAGTTGATGGATACCCGGTCTACTCTTTGTGCAGATTTGGTTGTGATGAGTATCACACCGAAGGCAGCCCTGGTACCGTATATTGAAGTAGATGCTGCATCTTTCAAAACTGATATATTTTGAATATCCTGTGTATTTAACAACGAAATGTCTTCCATCGGTACTCCATCTACCACGATGAGCGGTTTGCTGGTAGCATCATTGCTCAATGTCCCCAAACCGCGTATGGTTACGGAGGGCTGTGCTCCAAGTCTTCCGCTGCTACTGATTACAGATAAACCAGGAACAGATCCTTGTAAAGCTTTGGAGATATCAGAATAGGGACGTGCTTCGAGCGTTTTGCCTATATCCACGGTAGAGACGGCACCGGTAAGGTTCTCTTTCCGCTGGGTGCCATAGCCCACCACCACCACTTCTTCCAGCGCCTGGGTGTCTTCTGCCAGGGTGATGGTGAAGTTGCTTCTGCCGGCTGTG
>JAQWBH010000329.1 GCA_028707405.1 Parabacteroides sp.
ACAAACTATTCCTATCCACTTTAACCAAGGTCTCATTCTCAATCTAATAATCGGCTCTTTAAACACAGATTGAATAAATATTCATATTTTTCAAGTAATAATACTTAACTGACAGGTCAAAATAAAACAAAAAAACGAGATAATAGTAATAAAAAAGTATATTTGCAAGTAAAATATAAAACATTATGCGGGATCTAAAATCTCTAACAAAGAAAGTACAAGAATTAGCCTTACAAGCCGGTCAGTTTTTGGAAAGGGAATATCAAAAATTCGATCGTACACGCGTCGAAGAAAAAAGTTCACACAATTATGTTTCCTACATAGACAAAACAAGCGAACACTTCTTAGTCAAAGAATTGTCGACCTTGTTACCCGAAGCCGGATTTATTGCCGAAGAAGGGACAGGCAGTCTGACTGATGAGAACTACTGTTGGGTCATCGATCCGCTCGACGGAACGACCAATTATATTCATGGGATGGGACCTTATGCAGTCAGCATCGCTTTGAGAAATAAAGAAGAACTGCTGCTGGGAGTTGTTTATGAAGTTACCCGCAAAGAATGCTATTATGCATGGAAAGGGAGTAAAGCCTATATGAACGGTCACGAAATACATGCATCCAATATCACAACACTTAATAAAGCGTTCGTTGCTTTAGGATTTCCGTACGACTCAGACCATTATCGTCCTACAGCGATTCATCTGGTTGACAGACTCTACGGTTTTGCAGGTGGGGTCCGACTGCTCGGTTCTGCTGCTGCCGAAATATGTTATATTGCAGCCGGACGCTTTGATGCTCGCATAGAAGCATTTCTAGGTCCTTGGGATGTGGCGGCTTCAGGAATGATTCTGATGCAAGCTGGCGGTAAAATAAGCGATTTTATCGGAGGAAACAGCTGGACGGATGCACAACAAGTTGTTGCCACAAACGGACTATTGCACAACGATATACTACAATTACTTCATTAATATGTAATCTCTCATCATTAACCAAACAGAGATTAATGAATAAACTGTTACTAAGTATCGAAAGATGGATCTCCATGATGTTCGTCTTTTACTTCTAGCTTATACCCTTTCCCCATAAAAGTTTCTATATCAATAGACGGAAAATCCCGCAAAGAATTTCGCAGGCTTTTCACTGTAGCAAAAACAACATCCTTATCTGACTTGGATATATCACCGGTTATTTTACGTTTTATCGCTCTAGAAACAATATCCTTATACTTCACGATTCGCCCTGAATTATCGAGTAACAGGCAAAAAAGATTTAATGGGTTACCTGTAAGAACAACATTTTTCCCCTCACAACACAGAAGGCCTTCCTCTCTGTTGAAAGAAACATGATTTGATAAGTCTGTCCACTCAATTTCCATATTTTGTATTAAAGGAATATGATTTTTCATCATGGCTTCTTCCTTTAATTTCAACTCTCGTTTATATCTCTGTCGGCGAATCAAAATATACCCTCCGATAACAAAGCCTAACAGTAAAATCCAATATATTGTCCACAAATATAGTTTATTTGTCTGCTTTAGAACCATCAAAAAAGGAAGTTGCAAATAACCACGTATCTCTATCCTTCCTGCCGGCATATCATTAAAACAGTAAACAACAGGAGGTAAGGCAGATGCTGTTTGATAAAAAATTGTATCCTTACAACTATACTGTATCTTTTGTTTATACAAAACGGATACCGCTGATGGAACCGCTATATGCTCTCTGACAAGCAGTGAATGAAACACGCAATCAAGAGACCGCCGACTGGAATCATGCTCTGTAATATATACCTGATCGCAAAAATGCATTTTCTCAGTAATGGATAAACTATTAAGCGACCTGCAAGAATCATATCTAATACTGTCGGGGATTTGAATTGAACTATCGGTTAACACCGCTTCTTTAAATGCCGATGAAGCAGATAATAGCAGGATTTTATGTTCATGCATAAACATTCTTCCCACTATAAATATGAACATCAATGTGATGATGACACCTATAATAACAACAATTATTGTTTCTTTAGTACGCTTCATATTATAAAAGTCCATTACAAAAATAAGAAAAAACTTTAATAAAATAGAACGAAGCATTCAAAATAACAGCTTCAGTTCTGAAACTTCACTGAAAATATATGCATTAATATGCTAAATGTCAATAATCTACTTTTCAAATATTAAGCATTAGGCAGGAAAAAGATTATTTGCTATATCTTTGCTTTACAATATTTCAAACACATATTAAACATCATGAAAAAACGAATTTTTTTAGCAACATGTATTGCAGTTACCCTTATCGGTTGCAGCCAAAAAAACGACTTGAATGTATATTCGCTGACTCGGACGGACTTTAAGAAACATATAGAATTGAAAAATCCAGAAAAGATCTCCTTGGAAGAAACCATCAACGATCCAACCTCATTCTATCTGATGAACGACAGCCTTGTTCTTGTCAACAATAACCCTCAGCACTGTGACTCAATGCTCGAAATATTCTCATTGAAAGACGGAAAACGGCGACTATTGTTAGCCACTAAAGGACAAGGTCCTGGTGAATTTCTTTCAGCAAGAGCCCTGGTTTACAATAACAATGATTCATTCTTTCACATCATTGATGATAACGCTCACACATTTTATACTGTTAATTTGAAAGCGACAATGTCCAATAATAAACTTGCCATTCAAAAGAAATTCAATTACAGTCCAGATATTCATCCATACACAGACCCTTGTCCGGAGAATGACAGCCATTATATTGGTTATCAAATGTGGTATATAGCCGACCCTGCATATAGCAATCATGTTCCAATGCTAAAAATCTATCCGACGAACACTGCAAAACAAAAGCCGGAAAATATAACCGCATTAATGAAAAAATACAAGTATTTTGTTTCTGACGTCAATGGTGGCATGATTATCAATATTCCTGAAAAAAAACAAATATGGATGGCCGACATGCATAGTGACAGAATCATCATCTACAATGATTCACTGAAAGAACAAAAAATCATTATAGGTCCTGACCATATCCGGTTGCAATATGAAGAACAGGCAGGAAATATTCCAATGTCATTCATCACTTTCAAAGGAGGTCAAAACTATCGCACTTATTCATCGTGGACAAAAACAGCGCATTCCGTCTATATCGTTTATGACAACATCAACGGCGAAAAATACGACCTACTCAATCTGAAGCCTGTCGAAATCTTCCAGTTCGATTTGTCAGGTAACCCAATATGTGAATACAAAGTCGATCGTTTTCTTGATTCTATCTGCATTGACAGTAAAGAAGAATATCTTTACGCCACAACACGCAAATCATCCAGCGAAACCCCAGAATTTATCAGATATAAAATAAAATAGCAAAACCATATTCGTTCATATCCATAATATAATTAATAATAAATTAATTACGAATATTTATATATACAACGAATACAATGTAGTGAAATATCATTTACATTTGCAAAAATGTGATGCCGAAGTTATTGGCGCCCCACTTTCACTCTACAATAAATAAGAACATCAAAATATGAAGAGAATAATTATTGCAACAATCTTTATTGTTTTAATGGTAACAACAAGTTGTTCAAACCGCAAATTTAAGCCTTATAAATTCGACAAACAGGAACAAATCGTCATGCATGATATTGATTATCCTGGTTTGCTTGCTGTAACCATGCAGTTAGTAAAAGTAGACAGTCTTCTTTTGATTAATGAGTTTCATGGCGATTCTTTAATTATTGTCTACAATCTAAACACAAATCAAATTGACAGACATCTTATCTCTAAGGGTGAAGGACCGAACGAATTAATTCCACCACTTGACTTATGTGTTACAGATAATAATCTTTACATTTTAAGTCGTCCTATTTTCTCTCTGAATCATATTCCTTTGGATGCCTTGTCTAAAAAGGGAGATACATTATGTCATGATTATCGAATGCCATCTTTAAGCGACCGTTTCATTCCTTTGACGCAGACTCAATTTGTATTTTCGGGAATGTGGAAAAAACGATATGCATTTCTAAATACCCAAAGTTCCGATTCCTTACAAGAATTTGGCAATTACCCTGACTATTTGGATAATGAAAAGGACATTCCTACAGAGGCAAAAATGATGTTCCATCAATCCATGTTTGTCAAGCATCCCACAGAAAACAAATTTGTTTCATGCAGCTCGTTTGTATTACAAATATTTAGCTACAACAAGAAAGAAGCCATTATTCCAAGGCTTCTATTTCAGAAACAGTTAGGTAAATATGAATATGATTTTACAACGACAGGAGGTTTCTCAGCCACATTAAGAAAAGGTTCAGACCCCGAAGTAATTGATTTAGCCTGTTCAGAAAATTACATTTATTTGATTGTACAAAACAAGAAAAACAGGAAAATGCGTGATATAGAAGTCATCGATTGGCAAGGGAATCCTGTAAAATATCTCAACTGCAACAAAAAAATTATCTGTCTCACGATAGATAAAAAAGAAAAGAAAGGCTATTGCGTTATCGAAGATCCTGAAGAACATTTGGCTTGGTTCAATATATGACAACTGTTATTATCTGAGCACCTTTGTCTTATCATTCAAGAATCCGTTGTAAGAATTAAATCGGCTCATACTTAGTTTTGCCCTTTCTAATTATAAACCAATTATGTACACCTCATTATCAAATATTTTGCTTACAAATAAATCTTATCAACAGGTCAACATATTTATCTAATGCGGAGGAAAATATTCGACGAATCCTTTTGATAAATAATTAATTATCTATATTTTTGACACATAAGACGATAATAACAATCGATGTTTCTAGTTTTGTAGCTATATTGAAGACATGAAAAATTCAACACTTATTTTTTGCAGGTTAATGATACTTCCAATCTTTTTCTTTCTATCCTCTTGTTCAACAGAGAATAGTAAGAAAGATTTTGAAACAATTACTTTTAAAACAGAACAAGCCTCACTGAAGGATTCTTTAGACTTCAAATTCATTCCTCTAGCAACCAATGACGACTGCCTTATTGGACAAATATCTTCAATACAACTGATCAATGATCGATTATTTATTGAAGACAAATATCGTTCCAATGCACTGTTTGTCTTTGATCTGCAAGGTCATTTTATTACCACCATAGGGAAACATGGGATAGGACCAAATCAATACAGCCGTATTTTCGATTTTGATATTGACAGAAAGGGAAGAAAAATAGCTATAAGCGACAGGGATGCGGGAAGGATATTATTTTATGATTTAAATGACTATCATTTCCTATATGCTAAGAAAACCTCTTTTTCTTACCAATCTTTTTTATTTTCAAATGATGGTAAAATATATTTTTTTATATTGCTGTCCGGTAAAAATAAATTGAAAGTCCTAAAGTCCTTTATTTATGGGGAGTTCAAGCGTTTTCCTAACTAAGGGGCTTACTTTTTCTTTTGAATAGTAAACAAGGGCAAATTGGTTTATAT
>JAQWBH010000330.1 GCA_028707405.1 Parabacteroides sp.
TGTTCTCGTAGCCATCATAGATAAGGCTCCTGCCGCCGTAGAATAGCCGTGTAGGGTCTTTTGTCTTATCGTCGGAATTACTAAACACTGAAATTAACGTGGCTTGTAGCTTATTCCTAGTGTCAATATCGGTGATTACTTTGTCGGTACAGAACACAAGTCTAAAGTGGTGTTCCCTCTCACTATGAGAAAATGAAGTGTATCCAAAGCAAGGCATAATACCCAATGCCTTACACTTATTCAATTCTCGTTCAATCTCCGCATCGTGGTCAAAATCAAGTGCAAAGATTTGTTGGCTAATCCAATTATTATTCTTGCTACCATAAAGATAAGCGGGTTTAAAAGTAGCTCCTTCAGATAATCCCTTTGCCAATTCTTCAATTTCAATCTCTGTTCCAACTAACAGCGGATTGTGATACACTCCGTCACTCTTTGAAGTGTATCCTTGAATCTTTATCGTTTCCCATACATCGGGTTTGTCATTGTATCTCTTATCATAGTACATTACTTTTACTTTCATTTATCTAATCATTATCCTTTCTAAATATAAAAAGACACGCCCTGAATTAACAAAGCGTGTCTCTAATCAACCCATTTTTATCTTGGACATTTTATCCAACTCAAAAATAGTTACTTTTCGTTTTCAATATGCTTATCTGCATAATGGTCAAGGGCATACTTGATTTCAGAAGTGGAATCATAGACCCAGAACTGACCGTGAGAATTTGTATTAAATCCTGTAAAGAGATAGAAGAATCCTTTATCCCTTAAATATTCAACTTTGTGCCGCCCATAAGTAATGATAAACCTCTCATTTATATCGTTTATCTGTTCATATCTCGTCATATTTATTATCCTTTCTGCTATAACAATATCTGTTCTTGTATGTTTCTGCACTTGTAATAATGCAATCAGGGTCTTCCTCATATATAGATTGCACTTGCTCTTTATTAGTTGTGTATCTGCGTACTGGCAATGCTAATTTATAACTGCAATCTGGCAATGGGATATTTGTATCACAGTGTAATTTGTTATTCGTCATGCTTATTTTTGCATTGATATTGTACTTTGCTATGTGGTTTTCAAAGTAATCTTTGTCATTTTCTTTTAATATGGGTAATAGCTTATCTTCCATTCCAAACTTCTTGTACCACTTCACATTAACGTATCTAAATGCGCCGTTCTCGTTATAATATCCACGATACCAACCATCAATGCAGAGCAATGTGGTTAGCCGCTTAGTATCTGTAATGTCGTAGTCATATAGAGAACAAATCAACGCTAATGTACTTCCGTTGTATTTTTCGGAATAACTTGATACTCCTATGTTTGGGTTAATAGCTAGAGGGTTTTTTATAAAGGTCATGTGATTATCAAATGTCATTCCTTTTGCAATGCTCAAATCTACATATATTGGTTGCTTGTTATCTGTCCTTTCCTTGTTAAGCCAAAGTCCAGAGTTAAACTGAAAGAAGCCCCCAATTTCCAAATTGAACAAATCCATTAAAACTCTGCAAGAGAAATAACTATCGTAATCATCACTCATAACCAAATAATGCTTGTTAGGGTCTAAATCCTCATACCATTTAGGGAATTTTTCTTTTAAGCTATTCTTAATCATAATGCGCGTAGGTATTAGATCGCGAGACTAATATTTAATGTATAGCCCCATTCTTATATGTGTTCACAATCGCGTTTTTAATTGTGCTACCAAATAAGCAAAACTAGAATATAATCAAAAGTACACTCCTTTCCCGCTCGTAATATATTTGCAAATATACACTACTTTCTCTCCTTTCAAATATTTCTATCAGTTTGTTCGTAAGGGACATCGTGTCCCTACCATTATTCAGATTCTTTATTTTGTTTAGCGGCAAATGCCTTGTTAATGCCGTTGATAATTTGCCAGTAGTTATAATTGGTAATAGGTTTTACTCCTGTCTCTACTTGTCCAATGAGTTGTGGTGAGATTTCACAGAATTTTGCTACACCTCTAAGGGACAGTCCCCTCAACTCACGGAACTCTCTAATCTGTTTTCCGGTAATCATTTTTATCCTTTCCCACAAATATAGTGAAAGCCCGTCCCACAATTGCAGGACGGGCAGATCTCAATATTATTTAATTGTAATTAGGCAATGCTCTTGCGGAGCAGGACAACGCCAGTATCATCAATCAGTTTAGTTGCATACAAACTAGATGCCACAACGTCGGTTGCCAATAACAGTGCCTGACGGCTTTCCTCAATGGAAATATTTTTCTGGAAAATATAGCCGAGAGCATCACGCTTAACAATGTAGCTCTTGCACTCCTTGGCAGTATCATCCCAAGTTCCGTTGTTAGTCACGATAACAGGAACGCCATAATAGTAGCCAATCACGCCATTGATAACAATACCGTTATTGCTGGTCTGATAAGTACGTGCAGTATCAACAAACTCGCTCATATTCATAAAATCGGAACGCAGACGAGAATTGATGATAATTGCCGCATAACTTGCTGTATCAACAGAATCACCAAAATTATCCATACCGGTCTGAATTTCTGCGGAAGTAATACCAGTTGCGCTTGCAACAGCACTCTTATAGACAACATCGGCATCAATGGAACTGGCAAGGTCGCTATCAATCTTCTTAGACATAGCGTCCACTACCTGTTGCACAATCTGATCCTGAACGGAACCCTTGATCTGAGCCTTTTCAGAATCGTAGATACGGAAAGCGGAGCCAACATACTTAATAGTAGCGGTGGAATCGCTCATATCAACAACGGAAGGTGTAAGGGCAGTTCCCTTTACAACGCTTTCAACGTTTGCGGTTCTCTTAATTTTTGGAAAATGTACGATATCGCCAGCGGTGGCAATTTCAGGGCAAAGGCTAGAAGCGTCAAATGCCACGCTGCCAAAACGAAGAGTAGTACCAAGTTTTTCATTTACTGCATCAGAAAATACTTCTGGAATAAAAATATTAGTAGCCATATATATACCTCTTTCTTTTAATCAATAATTTTTATTTATTAGCCATAAATTTCTTGGCTAATTCTGGATTTTTGTTATAAAATTCTGTCTTTTCGGAATAGGACATCTTTTTCCAAGTCTCCTTAGAAATGCCATCACTATTTTGATGGTTCGTTGGCTTGTAGCCAGATTTTTCAATTCTCTTATTAACCATACTGGAAATTAGTTTTTCAAAGGATTCTACATCTGCGTCATCCTTTAGATAATCCGCTATGCCCTTATCAAGATTTTTGGACACAAGTGTATCAATCAAATTCAGCCGCTTTTCCTTTGATTCGACTTCGGCAAGACGTTTTTCTAGAGCTAATTCGTTTTCTGATTTCTCTTTAGGAGTAAGTTCAGTAATCTTGTCTTCCAATTCCTTAATCTGTTTGGAATACTTAGTCCTCAACTTATCCTCTGCGCTCTGGATACTCTTGTCATAGTCGGCCTTGGTCATAGTAACGGATTCTTCTTGCTCGGTTTCTTTCTTTTCAATCTCTTCCATATTCATACCTCTTTCTGAATTTGTTATATTGTACTAGCCCTATTACCTAGTTCCTGTACAATATCCCTGTATATCACAAAACGACACGGTGTCGCTTTGAATAACTTATATACACGGGCTGATGATAATGCTATGTAGTTGTTCTTCATGGGCTACCCCCGAGTTCGTCGTGGATTTACCTCTTTAGACACGACAGATTAATTGTGTTGTCAAATTCTCTATATTTCTATATATTTCATTAGTTTTTTTTCTTTCTTAAAAGAGGGGGTTCTAATCCCTTGTGCCACAATGGGTTCAAGATCACCTTACTACTTTGGGAATCGTAAAAAGGGGATTAAAGGCTATGCGCTGGAGGGAATTATCAATGCTCGATTTTCTTTTTCTGCCGATGTCTTTCACTTGTTTTTATGCTATTTGCTTTTTTTCTGCAATGGGGACAATATTTGGTATTGTTCCCATCAACTTTGTAAAACGTGTGACACAATGCACAGGTCTTGTATGTATCTCCCTTAATAATGATTTTGGCAATATCTCCATTTATAAAAACATTGTCATTGATTTTCGTGTATTGGCACACGATTTTACCTTCTTTCGATTTGATTTTGGATATAATAAAACAAGAGACAGTAGTTCAAGTTGCCTTGATTACTACAATCTCTTGATTCATACTTTTATCAATATTTGATTTTGACTTAAAAAAATATATAAGGATACAGGTCTATTTACCTATATTACCTTTGTTAGAGAATTTCATGGTTCTGGAAACGGTTGGTACTCTAAGCGTTGCGGGTAGCTTCTCTTTTTTTTGTGCTTATGACGATTTTTCTTATACTCATTACTAGCAATTCCAACGGGTATCTGCTATCCATTGTGGCTCTAAGCGTTGCGGGTAGGTCATCTTTTATTTGTGCTGACCACATTTTACCCATATATAACGAAAGTCCGTAGGCCAAACATCAATGACCTACGGACTAAATACTATATCTCACTACTAGCAATTCCAATGCCCATATTTTTCCAACCTGCAATCAATTGTGGCAGAAAGGATACAAGGATTTTTTTAAAAATTCATCTTTTATTTGTGCTGATGACATTTGTGCTGTCCACACAATTACTTATTACGATATTCTCTCTGCTTTTGCGTTTTGAATTTTCTGCGATATTTTTTATAGCACTCTGGACAACGATCTGTTTGATTGTCTTTTGCTGAAACTTCAAAAACAAGTCCGCAATCTATACAGACGGTTTTATATACTCATTACTAACAATTCCATTATTATAAACAAAGAACCCCGCTAACCGTTGCGTTGCAACGGTTAGCGGGTACAGAAATTTAACCTATCTTTTATTTGTGCTCTGTTATTTGTGCTGATGACGATTTGTTCTTTTTGGATTCTCGATATTTTTTCGATGCCAAAGCCCATTGCTTTTTTAAATGGGCTTTATAGCACTCTGGACATCTGTTCTGATTACATTACCGAAGTGAAATTGTCTTTTCTGTACTGCAAAGGCTATTGCTATCTTCCAGATGAATTGTAAAGGTACGACCGACTAGATCGTCTCTATTAGCACACTTGATTGTAACACTCGTGTCAGTAGAAGCAGATATTGTTACATAAGAGGACATAGAAGCGTCTTGATATGTAAGGCTCCACACCGCAGTTAGTGGAACAACCGTACCAGAAGAATCGGTGAATTGAGCGTTCCATGTCCTATTTGTACCCGTGAACATTGAAGTAGCCGTAGAAGTAAATGCGGCGGTGTAACTCACATTACTATTTACGGTAATGTTTTTTGTTGCAGTTACATCATGTTCTACCCAAACAGCAGTTAGAGTAAATGTACCAGATTTGAGTGTGGTAATATGTCCGTCATTGGTAACAGTGGCAATGCTTGTATCAGAACTACTCCAATTAATGGTAGCATTGTTGATTGTTGTAGTGACGTTATTATCTGTAATAG
>JAQWBH010000331.1 GCA_028707405.1 Parabacteroides sp.
TCTTTATTTATAGGACTCCTTTTTCCAGTATGCTATGAACAAAGCAAGCATAACACCGATCATTGCCCCAAGGACACCGCCGATTGCAGCGTTTCTTACGTTGTGTGGGCTTGATTTTGTAGTTGGTGCTACAGGCGGCGAAGGTAGGTATACATATGTATCCACCATTCCTATTACACTCGAATGGAGTTTGTCGGCTTGTCCGGTACTGTAATATTCATTGATGGCGGACATTTCGACATCCAATTCCTTTAAATAATCCGTGTATTTTCTCATTGAGTTTTCAATATTATTGATGGACTGTTTGTTAGAGATAATATCGCTTTCAATTTTTATGTAGTTAGGATTAACGGTTTCAATAGGAACTACATAGTCACTTGAATTATTCAAGGGAGATTGTATTTCCAAGTTGGCATTTGTTTCTATGATTTTCGGTGTCTGGGCCAACAACTCTTCATTTCTTCTTAATGTTTCTTTTACACTGTCCAAAGAGTTTTCCAGTCGATCTGTCTGAACTTTAAAGTGATTTATATAAAAATTCACGGCCCTCTCTTTTGTCATTGCATCAATGAAATTTGTAAAATTATTATACAATGACTGTACTAATCGTAATGATTCCTCCGGATTACCTGCAGAAACAGTTACTTCAAAAATATTGGAGTCCTTATCCTTGTTCTCAGCTATGGAAATTCTCTTTCTCATGTTTTCTACGGTTGCTTCTTCGTAGGCCATATCTTTGATGGTAGCTAATAAGACGTCATTGCTTGTAATAAGATTTAGGTACTGTTGATTATTTGTGATGGGTAACGTATAATCCCCGTATTTTGTAGAATACTGAGCCGGTATGTTGATGACAAGATTTAATCTTGTCTCATAACTAGGTGATAAAATAAAAAAACTTAATATTCCAGCTGCGATTGCTCCTACTAATGTAATGGCTATGATCATTATTTTTCTCTTCCACAAGGCCATAATGATTTCTCGTAGTTCGATTTCATCGTCATACACTTGTACGTTTTGACTTTCGTTCATGCTGCCTCCCTTATATAAACATCGTATTTTCAAAAAGCCAACAAAAAAATAAGATATCTTATTCTTTGATCATTGAGCTTTTCGGTGTTGTGAACAGACAATGCTATCCGGGTTTTCCCCCCCTTATGCACGAAATAGATTGACTGATCCAAGCATTTATACAGTTACGATGCATTAAGTTGTTAAATTTAATTTAACATTTTGATTATACCATATTCTGTGATCATGTCCACACCATTTATTAACCTGTATTTAAAGTAGACGTCTAACGAATAATTTCACACCAAAACAAATCGCACCAACCGATAAAATTAGCGAAAGCAGGCGCGATGATGGTTATAAAACCGTGCAACTCTATGAAGCTGAAATATTTGAGTAGGTTCAAACGGGAGGTTTATTATCTAAAAATTATAAACATCTTTTTTATGGGAAATATTGATTATAATAATGATTAATTTGTCATCATCTATTCTAGTGATGATTCTATAGACTCCAACTCTATAACGCCAGTAGCCTTTTTTATTACCTGTTAATGCTTTGCCATATTGTTTTGGAGTTTCACAATTTACTAAATTAGTTTTAATCCAGGATAGAATTATTTTTTTATGAGAATGGTCAATCCTTTTTAATGATTTTTCTGCCTTATCCTCAAAAACAACTTTATATTTCATTTTCAATTCCCAGATCATCAATAACTTCGTCAAAAGTTTTGTATTTAACTTCACCGTGTTTTTCGGCATTTTCAAATTCAGTTATGGTTTTTAAATCATATTCTTCCTCTAGTTTTTGAAAGAAAATATTTTTTATGGCATCAGACAAAGTGATTCCATGAAAGTCAGCATAGTTTTCCATAATCTTTTTTTCTATATCGGTTACTCTTAAAGATATATGAGCCATATTTATCCCTCCTATATTTATATCATATGTACCACATTTGTATTATGTTCTGTGTGTTACAATTGTAACACAGATAAAAAATATAAACAATATTATGATTTTATCCTAAAATTATAAAAAAAGGACAGGAAAAGTATACTTCGATTTTCTAATAATTCAGGCTCTTGCAAGGTGAGGTAGTGTGAATACATGAGTTCTCCGATAAGTCTGTTGGCACCACAACTGTCGACAGCAGAGCAAATATGCTTCACATTGTTTTTTGAAAAGCTTTAAGATCGAGACGTTCCCTCATGGAAACTCAGTATAGCTCTGTTTGTCTGTGGGAGCGGCTCTATCTTGTCGGAATATACAAAGAAATTCAAGATTATGGCCTGCTACCCGGTCCGGATATTTATGTCATAGACAGTACCACGCCGCTGTGATGTTTCAAAGATTGCGGTTTGCAGCTTTGCTCCGTCAAAATCACCATCAAAAGCTTACGGAAAAATTCCCTTTGTACAAAGAGCTGAAAGTATTGTTGATAGCTAATGCCGGAAGCCTTTGCCTTAATTTTGTGTTTTGCAGGAACAAAAGCCGCCGCATCAGCCATTACGACTACACTTAAATCAAATCTTGTATCCGTTTCTATATTCTAAGTATCTTTGTATGCTGCATAAGGTTTGGAATATTCTTTTTAGAGTCTTTTACATAGCTTTGAATTGCCTTATTGAGAATCCCCTACTTGATCATATTCCGCTTTATCAGTTGTTTAACCGAGAGTTACCAAAGCCGAACCCGTATGCTAAAATAAATATAAACAATGCAACGAAAATCCGTTTTGCCACACTATATAGACGAAAGCGGAAAAAAGGAAGGTTAATCGTGAGCAAACTTATAGAGCTCTACACAAGCGAATACATGGGGAAGGTATTTTATTTTTGCCTGAAGAGAACGGGAAACGAATTTGATGCGGAAGATTTGACGCAGGATATATCATTTTGTGTTTTTACCGAGCTGCATAAAGGAACAATACCGTCTCATTTTTCTGCTTGGGTATGGCGCATTGCCAGAAATCGTTACAGCTTATGGGCGGACAGAAAGAACAGGAAAAATAAATTCGTTTCCGGGGCGGATTTTGTTGATTTTGAACTTGCTGACGATGTTTTAATCGAGAATGAGCTGATATGGAGCGAAGATTTATCGCTGATCCGACGAGAACTGGCATTCATTTCATCTGATTACCGCAATATTGTTGTCTCCTTTTACATCGACGATATCAGGGCGAAGGACATTGCTCTACGACTTGACATTCCCGAAAGCACGGTCAGAAGCAAGCTGTTTCGTGCCCGCAATATTTTGAAAGAAGGTATGAGTATGGCAAGAGAATTCGGAGTTATGAGTTATAAACCGGAAAACATCGGTTTTATCATGAATGGAATATCCGGGAAGTATGGTGAACCATGGTCCATTTTCAACCACAAACTTAACAAGAATATACTACTCGCGGCGTACAGGACACCCTCGACAGCGGAGGAACTTGCGGTTGAACTCGGTGTTGCGCTTCCGTATATGGAGGATGAACTTGAAAAGATGGTGGCAGCAACGCTGCTTCGTAAAAACAAAGTTAAGTACGAAACGAACATCTTTATTGTGAGCGCCGGAGCTCAGGAACGCATATATCGTCATTTGCGAAAAATTGCGCCAAAGCTTACCTATGTAATGACATCGTTGCTCGATTTTGAAACAAGATGCCTTAATAGTAACAGTCAGGGATGGAACTGCGGGTATCAACCGTATGAGGATGCAAAATGGGCGCTTCTGATGCAACTAGTTGATCGGGTGAACTTTGGTGTTTTAAGAGAATATAAAAAGAAGATGAAAGAGCTTCCTATTGCAAATCTTGGCAGGTGGGGGCACACAGTTCGTCCAAACGGCGGTGAGTGGGATTTACTCGGATTAGAGGATTATCAGGGAGACCGCCCGGAATTTGTCGGTTTACACGGTTGTGTTGATACTTCGGATTATGCTGCAGAGAAAGTTAACATTGATTTCGGGCAATTTAAATTTCAATACAATGGTATTGATAAGAAAACACCGATGAATATCAGTTATGATGAAGCAACAGCTCTTGTAGCGGTGGCAAACGGTAATACATCCGGCGTTCCGCAAAAGGTTCTTGAAGCACTTATAAGGTACGGTTATATCAAATCGAACGGAACCGTATATACACCAACCTTCCTTGTAATCAACAAAGATAGAATCAAGCCCAGAACCACCGAACAGGAAGCAGAGCATAAAAAACTTTACGACGAAGCTGTAAATATTGGTTATAGCCACTATATGTTCTGCCGCGAGATCATCAGTGCGGAAATTCCTGATTTTTTCAAGGACGACCGTTATCAGATAGACCACGCTTGTGCAAACATTTACGAAATGCGCGGAGCAGTGCTTGAAGAGGCATTGAAAACAGGATATATTTCATACACCGAAAACGATGAGCGGAAAATGCTCGGAGCGTATCTAGAAATCTGATTATTGATTATGAAGTAGCCGCTGTATTTCGCTATTTGCGATTGACGATTTACAGCGGTTCTTTGTTCAAAAAATACATTCCTTTTACCGGGCTGTCATCGCTGGGCTTTATGAATTCATTGGTGTTGTGTTTCTTAGCTTGATCTTTTTCTCGTTCGACAAAAGAGCAAGGATTTTAGTTTGCATAACAGCGGATCTAACAAAAAGATGACTCTATCACTTATTAAAACAAGTCTTAAAAATTGACTAAAAGCACTTTGTATTTGTATAGGTTTTTTGAGGCTGAGAACTCCTTTCCTTTAGTGTTTGGATACAGTGTAGTAAACGCATAATAAGCCGGGGGCGTCGGTAGAACCCCGCATCGATTTTCAGTATGTCTTTGAAGTTTACCCAGTCGATGCATTCGCTTACTGTGCATGCGAAATTTTTATCAGACGACTATAGATCGCAGACTCTTTAATAATATACTTACCTTTTGCACAAAAAAACTGAGTACATTTTTTTGTAGTAATCTTATATACCTACTTCTCCACAGCAAAATGAGTACATTTTTCTGTAGTAATCTTATATAGCTTCAGAATAAACAATTATTTACGAGGAACAATGTTCTTTGTTATAATCAAAGATAAGCAATGATATAAATGACAGCAATTTTATAAATATAAAAAAGTCATCCGGAGAAAACTGTTTTTACTTCTCCGGGAAAATCTTTTCAAAGGAGGCTCAAAGTTATGGGTATAGTTATCGATTTATCTAAAAGTGTCTTCGAAATATGCAAAGAACACCCCGACGTTATTGCTATCATGCAAGACTTGGGGTTTGAGAGCATTACCAATCCGGGCATGCTGAATACCGCAGGCAGGTTTATGACAATTCCCAAGGGTGCTGCCATGAGACAAATCTCTATGGAAAAAATTAAAGAAATTTTTGCGGCTAAGAATTTCGAGCTAAAAGAATAGACCCGGAATTTAGATCAAAATAAACAACAAGTGAGTGTTTACCCTGCATTTTGC
>JAQWBH010000332.1 GCA_028707405.1 Parabacteroides sp.
TTTTTGTAACTAAAAAAAATATCTTATATTTGCATCCTCAATTGAGAAAACGGTACCTTGGCCGAGTGGTTAGGCGTCGGTCTGCAAAACCGGTTACGGCGGTTCAAATCCGCCAGGTACCTCAAATGTCTTTAAGTCGGTCAAATTGGCAATGACCGACTTTGCTTTTAATAAAGTACAGAAAGGCTTATCCTTATTTCTGAAAAACCACACCAGCCATAATGACACAAACCGCTTACCAACCGTTAGCGAAATTTGTCTCGAAAACATACCGTCGTAATGGTAAAACTGAATATTTACTTACGCGAATACAAATCTTCCTCAGAAGGAATCGTATGGTTTAGCTTTTATGTGAAAAGCGAAAGAGTACACTTCTCTTCAAAAGTCAGATGTGAGAAAAAACACTGGGATAAAAAGAAAATGATCGTGAAGGGATCTGATCCCGGGTATGTCGATAAGAATCGAATAATTGAAAATATCCGGGCAAGGATAAACAACGTGTTTGTCAAGTACCGACTTAGGGATAAAACACTTACTCGCGATGCTTTCCTGCGTGCTTACAACCGCCCAAGTGATTACTCAACATTCTTTGAATTCATTAAAGCAAACAAAAGAAATATCAATTTCGGGAATGAGGTTACTACAAACTACACTCATAAAACTGTACTTAAAAAAGTTGAAGACTTCCAGCCAAGCTTGCATTTCGATGATATCACAGAAGACTGGCTCAATAGATACTTTATTTATCTGAAAAAGGACCTGAAAAACTGTGATAATACTGTTCATAAGAATCTTACGATCTTCAAAAAATATGTTTTGGCAGCTTATAAAATGGGTTACATGGATGAAAACCCTTTTGCAAATTTCAAAATTAAACGAGGTACACCCAGCTTCACATATCTAACAGAAGATGAACTGAAAATACTTGTTGATGCATATAAGGCAGGTGTACTTGAAGATAAATATCATCGCACTCTTGAGTTCTTCTTGTTCATGTGCTTTTCATCTTTACACGTAACAGATTCTCGTAATATAACACTTGAACAATTCTCTGACGATTCATTTGTATATTATCGTGTGAAAAACAGAAATTCAAAACCAGAACCGATTGTGATTCCCCTTTCAGAGCCACTCAAAATGATTGTGCATAATGTCGTTGGCACCAGAAAAAAAGGTAAAATATTTCAAGGCCTACCGGCTGATCAAACAATGAATCGTTTTTTAAAAGAGATAGCTACAGAATTGGAGATAAATAAACATATTACTCATAAGTCTGGTCGGCACACTTACGCAACATATTTTCTTTCAAAAACAAAAGATATCACAGCTTTACAAGAAATTTTAGGGCATAGTTCATTGAGTGAAACAATGATCTATGCCCATGTTTTGGATGAAAGTAAACAGGAGGGGGTTAAGTGTTTTGATAGTTTGATGTAAGGATTATAAAAACAGCGTTAGTTTCAAGTAATTAATTCTACTTTAAATTTCTTGCTATCAGTGATGGTATCAATTCAAGACTGTGTTCTATGAATACATTATATTCACGGTACCACATTTCATCGTCTGTGTCTTTGAAAGCAAATTTTTTTCCAATAAATGAATAATGTTCAGTTTGTGATAGGACCCTATAATACATGTATAAATGTGATAGAGGTCGATAAACTTCTTCGGTGCATTTTTCGAAGTAGTCGTAAATCTGTCTTGTTTGCCCACTAAATATAAAATCTTTAGGTGGTGTATATTTCTTTACTATCCACTTATCTCCTTTTTCACTTGAAATGTATTCATGAAAGTAATCATAGTATTTATCCAGTAAATCAATTTCATTAATATCTTTAATATTATTTCCTTTTCCAGGATTAAATGTCTGTCTTCCAAGCTTCAATCTCATTGGGAGTGCGTCAGCCATGAATTTCACATGTGTAGCATTTAAAACATTTAATGAATGTTCAAATTGATTATCATTTACATGTTGCAGGAATGCTAACAGCATAAGATCCGAAAATATACTTCTGTATATAATATTTTTAGATGTTTCTGACTTTTCAACGGAGTCTATTTCGCACAAAACATTAATGTTACAAGATGTCTTTTTCAATAAATCAAATGCAACCTTAAGACGTGTGTTGTCAAAATCAACTTGAATTTCATCACTGACTCTTTTTCCTATACCATTTGTAAGATTGAAAATTTCTTTAAGTCTATTTTTCATTTCATGTATTTTTACCACTGTATTGTGTTTTTTTCAAATATATGAAAAATGTAGTTAGGTTTAGTGAGGATGGAAATATATGATTAAAAGAATAAAGCATTAAATGATCTTTGAATTATTTAATGCTTTATTTATACTTTAAAAAAAAGGTTCAAATCGTCGCCTTTAATAGACATTCCCCCTTTGAGTAAGGGTGTCAGATACTTGCAATAGGAAGTTAACAAAGGCTTCGTATGCTAAGGTAATTGCTTGTGAGTCATAATTGGCTGACTCCGGATTGAGAACAATGCCATCAGCAACTTCATAAGTGCAGGATATGGGTATGCCATAAAGCCTACCCTGTTTCGCAGTTCTACCTCCAGGGCCTGACCCCGTTACCCTGCTTATATTAGTATCAGGTGTTATATAATTATATTTTTTAGCCCATGATGACAACATTCTATAACCATACTCGTCGCATACCTGACTTGTCAAAATATCAGGAGCTTCACACCATAGAAAATTTTCTTCCTGAATGGAAGAAGGCATCCTATAATTGTGACAATCTATTATAGCGGATGCGTCTGAATTGTCTATAAAGATTTGATTTACATATTGAGTTTCAAGTTCAGATAAAGGTTCAGTGCCCGCATAGGTTATATCAGAAGTATCCGGGTTAAATTGCCAATCTTCAAGCCAATTCCTATTCAAGTCGACGAAATTAGCGTTTCGTCTTGTGTCGAATAAAGCCCCATAAGGGTTCATGAGAGGAATTACTATAAAATCAACATTAAATCTTAGAAACTCCAGAGCTTTATCATCCTTCCAGTTGTTACAAATATTCTGCATCGTATGCAAAACATTAACATACGATACTGGCTCGCTACCATGTATCCCTGCTATAATGATATACTTCAACCGCTTTCTTTGACGTCCTCTATTCTCCAGACTAATAGGAGTAAAATCATATCTGTAAATTGGAAGTCCCGACACCTCATTTCCGAGATGTTGTTTAGTGACATAAGACGGGTGCAACGAAAGCAAGGCATCATATCCATTTATAATATCTGACACCCTGTTTGTTGGATCTACCAAATGGGGCATATCAGGATAAACCATATTGCTCTCAAACACTCCCGTATTAAATGAAGAATAAAAAGGGGCTACAACCCTTGGGATTCCAGCGACTTCTTCTTTTATCTCCTTTATCTCCCTTCTTACATCATCAAAAAACGTTCCGAATTTTGCTATATAAGAATTATATGTTTTGTCGCCTAACGTAACTGTAGTTCCCGAAGTATTAAATATGAGTTTGCCATCCTGTTTTGCCACTACTATTAAATCAACCGACTCTTGAATAGAATCTGCCCTCTCTAAAACTATATCATTCGTGTCAACAAACGCATATAGTCGAGGTCCCTGCAAGCCTCTCCCTGTCAAAATGAATTTATCACCCGCCTTCACTTCCGTAACAAGGTGCATCCCTAGGGTCGCTATCGGTTCATAAGTTACAACAGACCCAATTTCAGGAATCGCAACAGCTATGTCTTTTACCGTTTCCAATGGAAGGCCAGCGACTTTTTCTTTTATCTCCTTTATCTCCCTTCTTACATCATCAAAAAACGTTCCGAATTTTGCTATAGAAGCATTATATGTTTTGTCGCCTAACGTAAATGTAGGTCTCCCAGTATTAAATATGAGTTTGCCATCCTGTTTTGCCACTACTATTAAATCAACCGACTCTTGAATAGAATCTGCCCTCTCTAAAACTATATCATTCGTGTCAACAAACGCATATAGTCGAGGTCCCTGCAAGCCTCTTCCTGTCAAAATGAATTTATCACCCGCCTTCACTTCCGTAACAAGGTGCATCCCTAGGGTCGCTATCGGTTCATAAGTTACAACAGACCCAATTTCAGGAATCTCAACAGCTATGTATTTTACCGTTTCCAATGGAAGGCCAGCGACTTGATTGTTAAACTGGGAAAAAGTGGTAGCTTCAAATACATTATATACTCTATATTGTTGCAAGTCCTGTTCGGTAAAACCATTAGGGCTGGTTAGAGCAAATCTTATATTGTCAAATGTCCCGTCAGCCTTAAATTTAAATTCTCCATTTCCAAAGCTAAACCCTTCGAGAGTTGATGCTGCCTTAACTGGCTTATCTCCAAAATAGCAGTAAGCATTTCTTGGCTCAACCTCTACCACGTGTGTATATGAAAATGAAATATTATCTCCTATATTGCCACTGAAATATATGGGACGTGTCCTAATAACTAAATTGTCATATGGGGGTTCAGTCGGAATACCAGTGAACGTATCTATTCTTCCACGTTCAAAACCGAATGAGGTTGTGGTTTTTTCAATAAGTTCGGCTAATGTTGTTTGAATTCTATTATCTTTCAGTTTTAACAATTTGGGTACAACATATCCGATGCTATTAAGTATTAGTTTGCCATCTTCGGGGGCGGTTATGATAAGGTTTTGTATATTTAAGTCTGTGCTTGAAATATATAAGAGAATATTGGCAGAATCAACAAAACCATACAATCTTGGTCTTGTTCCACCGTTCCCAGTGATAGCGAATTTATCATTCTTTTTTACATCAATAATTGTATGTAAATTGTCAGATGTCGGACTAGCGACATCATATAACAGCTGTTGCCCAACCGAGAAGTCTCCAAGAGGTATATAACCGGGCTCGTAAGAACTCGTGTCCGGAAACAAAGCTTCTATTATCCCCGCATCAATTTTATCCGAGTCGCCCGCTAATTGAACTATTTCAGCTTTGTTCCCTTCCAACTCACCCTTCACCTTTTCAAAATTCCTATCAATTACACCCCTGTTATCGGCTCCAGTTCCGGACTGTCCATCCCAAGATTTTATTTTTTCAAGTTCTATTGCCATGATTTATATCTTTATTTCGTTTGTTGAATATTTATGTTTGTCTGAATTCATTATTTCAATTTAAAAAACTCACCTTCAATCACTTCTTCCATGCCATTAATATTTATCTTTTTATTGAATTGGAAGGCACGGTAATGCTCACCATTTATCACGAAAATATCAGTTATGTCTAAATCCTGTAAAGGAGTGAAGAAGCGAAACCTGTATAGTTTGGTTGCATCAATTTCGGCTTCCTTGCTGTACAAATTCTGATTCAAGTATTGCAGTGATAATGGATTTTGTATTTCCGGAGTGGCAACCACTGTTTTGTGATAGGTTCCGTCCGGATGAATGTCAGAAACATAACGAG